>DASSLH010000337.1:0-2251 GCA_035689625.1 Candidatus Methylomirabilota bacterium
CGCCGACGGCGGCGCGCCGGCGGGAGCGATCCGCTTCGAGCGCCTGACGTTCGCGTACCCGGGCCGCGCGGCCGTGCTGCGCGACGTGAGCTTCGAGGTCCACCCGGGCGAGCTGGTGGCCGTCGTCGGGCCGACCGGCAGCGGCAAGTCCACGCTCGGGCTGCTGCTGGCGCGGCTGTGGGAGCCGCCGCCAGGCACCGTCTTCCTCGGCGACGAGGACGTGGTGACGCTGCCGCTGGCCCGGCTGCGCTCGGCGCTCGCCTGGGTGCCGCAGGACGCCTTCCTGTTCTCGCGCCGGCTCGTGGATAACGTCACGCTCGGCCGCGAGGGGCTCGACGTCGAGCGCGTGCGCCGCGCCGGCGCCGCCGCGGCGATCGCCGACGAGGTGGCGGCCTTTCCGCTCGGCTGGGACACCGTCGTCGGCGAGCGGGGGCTCACGCTCTCCGGCGGCCAGCGCCAGCGCGTGGCGCTCGCCCGCGCGCTGGCCGGCGCCGCGCCGATCCTCGTGCTCGACGACGTGTTCGCCAACGTGGACGCCGCCAAGGAGGGCGAGATCCTGGCCGGGCTGCGGGCGGCGGCGCCGACCATCCTCTTGATGACGCACCGGCTGCGCGCCGCCCGGTCCGCCGATCGCATTGTCGTGCTCGACGAGGGGCGGGTGGTGGAGAGCGGCACCCACGACGATCTGCTGGCGGCCGGCGGCCTCTACGCGCGGCTCTGGCGCACGCAGCGGCTGGAGGAGGAGATCGCCCGTGCCTGACGTGCCGGTGGCGGACGAGCACGACGATGTCGTCGGGCGCGCCTTCGATCGCCGCCTGGCCGGCCGCCTGTGGGCGACGGCGCGCGCGCACCACCGGCTGATCGCGGCCGCCGTCGTGCTGTTCCCGCTGATCTCGCTGCTGGAGCTGGCGCAGCCGTACCTGTTGAAGGTCGCGATCGACGACCACATCCTGCACGCGGACTGGCGCGGGCTCACCACGATCGCCGTCGTCTACGCGGTGGCGCTGGCCGGGCTGTACGGGCTGCGCCTGCTCGAGGCGTTTCTCATGGCGCTCACCGGCCAGCGCGTCATCCACGATCTGCGCGCGGCGCTGTTCACGCACCTGCTCGGCCTCGAGGCCGGCTTCTTCGACCGCACGCCGGTCGGCCGGCTGATGACGCGCGTGCTGAACGACGTGGAGGCGGTGAGCGAGGCGTTCACCAGCGGGCTGTTCGCGGTGGTCGCCGACGTGGTCACGCTGGCCGGCGTCGTCGCCATCATGCTGTGGATGGACTGGCGGCTGGCGCTGGTGACGTTCGCGATCGTGCCGGTGCTGTTCGGCGTCGCCGGCTACTTCCGCATCCGCGCCCGCGACGCCTACCGCGAGGTCCGCCGCCGGCTGGCGCGGCTCAACGCGTTCCTGCAGGAGTCCATCCAGGGCATGGCGGTCGTGCAGCTGTTCGCGCGCGAGGCGCACGAGCGCCGCGAGTTCCAGCGGCTCAACGAGGCGTACCGGAGCGGGCTGTTCGCCTCGACGCGCTTCGAGGCCGCCCTCTACGCCGCCGTCGAGGCGCTGGGCTCGGTCGCGCTGGCGCTGTTGCTCTGGTACGGCGGCGGCCGCATCCTCGACGGCGCGCTCACCTTCGGCGCGCTCGTCGCGTTCATCCAGTACACGAGCCGCTTCTTCCTGCCCATCCGCGACCTCGGCGCCAAGTACACGGTGATGCAGGCGGCGATGGCCTCGGCCGAGCGCATCTTCGGCCTGCTCGACCGCGCGCCGGCCATCGTGTCGCCGCCGCGCGGCGCCGCGCCGGCCGCGCGGGCGGGCCGGGTGGACTTCGAGCACGTCTGGTTCGCCTACGAGGACGAGCGCTGGGTGCTGGCCGACTGCGCGTTCACGGTGGCGCCCGGCGAGCACGTCGCGCTCGTCGGCACCACCGGCGAGGGCAAGTCGACGTGCGTGCGATTGCTCAACCGCACGTGGGACGTGGGTCGCGGCCGCGTGCTGGTGGACGGCGTGGACGTGCGCGCGTGGGACCTGGCCCGGCTGCGCCGGCACGTCGGCGTGATCTTCCAGGACCCCGTGCTCTTCACCGGCACGGTGGAGGCCAACCTCGCGCTCGACGTCAACGGCGCCGGCCCGGCCGCGGTGGAGCGCGCGCTGCAGAGCGCCAACGCGGAGGCGCTGATCGCGCGGCTGCCGGCCGGGCTGCAGACGGCGCTGGTCGAGCGCGCGGCCAATCTCTCGCACGGCGAGCGCCAGCTATTGGC
>DASSLH010000338.1:0-3740 GCA_035689625.1 Candidatus Methylomirabilota bacterium
CGCGAGCGGTACCAGCAAGACGACCACGCCGGCGCCGAACGCCATCTGCGTCGCCCGCCAGCCGAGGTGCAGCACGCCCCACATGGCCAGCGGCACCAGCAGCGTGATGCCCGCCATCGAGGCGGAGCCGAGGATCGAGAGCGCGGTGCCGCGGCGGCGCGTGAACCAGCGCGAGACGACGGCGGTGCCGACGACCTGGCCCGTCGCCGCCAGGCCGACGGAGCCGGCCAGCGCGTAGACGAGGTAGAGGTGCCAGAGTCGGGTGGCGAGGCCGGTCAGCGCCAGCGCGCCGCCGAGGACGAAGGCGCCGCCGAGGACGACGGCGCGCGCGCCCAGGCGGTCCACCGCGGCGCCGACGAAGGGCTGGAAGGCGCCGTAGAGCAACAGGCTGACCGCGACGACGAGCGAGAAGGCGGCGCGATCGATGCCGAGGTCGTGGACCATCGGCTTGAGGAACGGGCCGACGGCGAAGCGCAGGCCGGTGGAGACGAAGGCCATGGCCGCGAACGACAGCGTGACCCACCAGCCGAAGAAGACGCCGCGCGTCGCCATTGACGGCGCCACTATAGCCGTCGCGTCGTGGGAGTGTCCACCGGTTGCGCGTGCTACAATCCTGGACGTCGTATGCGGCTCATCGGGATGGTCCATGTCGCTCCGCTGCCCGGCAGTCCCCGCTGGGGCGGCTCGATGGAAGGCGTCGTCAACGCCGCCGTCGCCGACGCGCGCACGCTGGTCGAGGGCGGCATGGACGCGGTGCTCGTCGAGAACTACGGCGACGCGCCGTTCACGCCGGGCCGCGTCGAGCCGGCCACGATCGCCAGCCTCGCCGTCGTCGCCCGCGAGATCCGGCGCGCGCTGCCGCAGGCGCCGCTCGGCGTCAACGTGCTGAAGAACGACGCGCGCGCCGCGCTGGCCATCGCCTGCGCCGTCGGCGCGCGCTTCATCCGCGTCAACGTCCACGCCGGCGCCGTGCTGGCCGACCAGGGCATCGTGCACTCCGACGCCTACGGCACGCTGCGCGACCGCCGGCTGCTCGGCGTGGAGATCGCGATCTTCGCCGACGTCGGCGGCAAGCACGCCGCCTCGCTGGTGCCGGTGGAGCTCGAGCAGCACGCGCGCGACCTCACGCACCGCGGCCTGGCCGACGGCCTCGTCGTCTCCGGCGCCGCCACCGGCGCCGTCACGTCCATCGAGGACGTCAAGCGCGTGCGCAGCGCCGTGCCCGACGTGCCGCTGCTGGTGGGCAGCGGCGTGACGCCGGAGTCGGCCGCCGAGCTGCTCTCCGTCGCCGACGCGCTCATCGTGGGCACCGCGCTCAAGCGCGACGGCGACGTCACGGCGCCCGTCGATCCCGATCGCGTGCGCCGCCTCGTCGCGTCTGTTCAGTAGCCGCCTCCGCCTCATCCTGCTCGTCGTGCTGGTGGCCGGCTGTCGCACGCTGGCGCCGCCGGCGCCCGCCCGCCTCGCCCCGCTGCTGCCGCGCCTGGGCGACCTGCTGCTGGTCGGCTTCCACGGCACCGCCGGGGACGACGCCGCGCTCGAGCGGCTGCTGTGCCGGACGCGCGCCGGCGGCCTGCTGCTCTTCGCCCGCAACGTGGTGGACGCCGAGCAGGTCGCGCGCCTGACCGCCGCCCTGGGCGCGCGCGCGCGCGAGTGCGCCGGTCGCGCGCCGCTGATCGCCGTGGACGCCGAGGGCGGACGCGTGATGCGGCTGGGCCCCGCCGCCGGCTACGGCGACACGCTCTCGCACCAGGCCCTCGGCGCGGAGAACGACCTCGCGCTCACCGAGCTGGAGGCGCGCCGCATCGGCGGCCGCCTGCGCCGCGCCGGGATCGACTGGAACCTGGCGCCGGTGGTGGACGTCGGCTACAACCCGGCCAACCCGGTCATCGTCGGCAACGGCCGCGCCTTCGGCGCCGACCCGGCCGCCGTCGTCGCGCACGCGCGCGCGTTCATCCGCGGCATGCACGCGGCCGGCGTGCTCACCGCGCTCAAGCACTTCCCCGGCCACGGCGGCAGCTTCACCGACTCGCACCTGGGCTTCGTGGACGTGACCGACACGGCGCGGCCGGACATCGAGCTCGCGCCCTACCGCGCGCTGATGGCCGAGGGGATCGTCGACAGCGTGATGACGGCCCACGTCTTCAACCGTCGCCTGGACCGTCGCCATCCGGCGACGCTCTCGCGGCCCACGATCACCGGCGTGCTGCGCGAGCAGCTCGGCTGGCGGGGCGCGGTCGTCAGCGACGACCTGCGCATGGGCGCGATCGAGCAGCACTACGGCTTCGAGGACGCCGTCGTCCTCGCCCTGCACGCCGGCGTCGACGTGCTGCTCATCGCCGACGATCGCCTCCCCGACGACCGCTCCGCCGCCGCCGTGGCCGTCGCTGCCATCGCCGCCGCGCTCGAGAGCGGCCGGCTCGCCCCCGAGGCCGTCGAGGCGGCGCTGGCGCGCGGCGACGCCCTGCGCGCTCGGCGGCCGCGCTCGTAGGACCCGATCGTGGCGCTCAGCCCGCTTGGAGCCGCTCGACCTCCGCGCGCGTGGGCATCGACGGCTGCGCCCCGCGCTTGGTGCACGCGAGCGCGGCGGCCGCGTTCGCGAAGCGCAGCGCGGCCGGGAGCGGGCGACGCTCGGCCAGCGCGACGGCCAGCGCGCCGTTGAAGGCGTCGCCGGCGCCGGTCGTGTCCACCGCGGTGACCGCGAAGGCGGGGGCGTGGCAGCGGCCGTCGCGGCCGTCGGCGAGGGCTCCGGCGGCGCCGAGCGTGAGCACGACGTTGGCGGCGCCGCCGGCCCGGATCGCCGCCGCCACCGCCGCCGCGCCCTCGGCGCCGCTCACCGGCAGGCCGGCCAGGCGCCCGGCCTCGGTCTCGTTCGGCGTGACGTAGTCGGCCAGGGCCAGGAAGTCGACGCCGGCGTCGGGGAACGGCGCCGGGTTCAGCACCGTGAGCGCGCCGTGGCCGCGGGCGAGCGCGAGCGCGCGCGCCGCGACCGCCGGCCGCACCTCCAGCGAGGCCACGACGACCTCGGCCCAGGCGACGTCGGCGTCGCGCGCCTCGACGTCGGCGAGGGTCAGCGCCCGGTTGGCGCCGGGCGCCACCGCGATCTGGTTGCGGCCCTCGGCGTCCACCACGATCAGCGCGGTGCCGGTGGCGGCCGCCGACGTCGTCAGCACCGCGTCGGTGCCGATGCCCTCGGCGGCCAGCGCCGCCCGCACCTCGCGGCCGGAGGCGTCGTCGCCCACGCAGGCCAGCAGCCGCACCTCGGCGCCCAGCCGCCGCGCCGCCACCGCCTGGTTGGCCCCCGTGCCGCCGCGCGCGACGAGCAGGGTGCCCTCGCTGACCGTCTCGCCCGGCCGCGGCAGCCGCGGCAGCGCGATCGTGAAGTCGACGTTGGCGGAGCCGACGATCAGGACGCGGGGCACAGGCGCTCCAGGAACGAGGGCAGGAAGCGGCCGACGTCCACCCTGCGGGCGATCCGGCAGTTCGGCGCGCCCGCCGCCCGCCGCGTCTCGCCCTCGCCGCCGACGACGATCCGGACGGCCTCCCACTGCACGAGGCCGGGGTCGAGCGCGACGGCGACCGCCAGCGGATCGTGCAGGATCATGCCCGCGGTGCCGCGCGCCTCGTCCACGCGAAAGCCGCGCTCGGTGAAGGCGGCGATGCGCTCGGCGACCGGGCCCGGGTGGCGGGCGAGCGTGGCCGTCAGGGCCGGGCGCGAGAGGACCGCCTGGCGGGTGGCG
>DASSLH010000339.1:0-14289 GCA_035689625.1 Candidatus Methylomirabilota bacterium
GTCGAGCCCGGCGTCGTCCTCACGCCGATCTTCCAGAAAGCGAAGCGCTACAACGACCCGGCCTCGCCGTACGCCGATCACGTGCGGCGGCTGCTGCTCTTCTACCAGGCACAGATGAAGGTCGCCTCCCAGCCGGCCGACGCCGCCCGCGTCATCTTCGAGGCGGCGACGACGAGCCAGCCGCGGCTGCGCTGGCTGGTCGGCGAGGACGCCAGGCGGCTGGACGCGGCGCGGCGCCGGATGAGCGACGAGGAGTTCATCGCCGGCGCCCGGCCGATGTCCGACGAGCAGTACCTGGCCGAGATGAAGCAGCGCTTCGGCTTCGACTGGTGACGCGCCCGGGACCGATCCGCGTCGCGGCCATCGAGGTCAGCCACTGGCACTCGCTGTGGGACGCCGCCTACCTGCGATTGCTCGCCGCCATGCCCGACGTGCGGCTGGTCGGCCTGCACGACCCCGACGCGGCCGTGGTCGAGCGGCGCGCCGCCGCGCTCGGCAAGCCGCCGACGTTCACGGACTATCGCGTGATGCTGGAGCGGACGACGCCGGACTTCGTGGTCGCGCTCGGCCAGCACCGCCGCATGGCCGAGACCGCGCACTACCTGCTCGACCACGGCCACGCGTTCATGATGGAGAAGCCCATGGGCGTGAGCGCGGAGGAGGTGCGCGGCATCGCCGACAAGGCCGCCGCCCGGCGCGCGTTCGTGGCGGTGCCGCTGCCGCAGCGCTACTCGCCGTTCGTCGCCCGCGCGCGGCGCCTGCTGGCCGACGGCGCCTTCGGCCCCCTCTCGCACGTCTACCTGCGGCTGAACCGTCCGACCTCGGCGCGCTACCCGGCCTGGGACTCGCCGTGGATGCTCGACCCGGCGCTGGCCGGCGGCGGCTGCCTGCGCAATCTCGGCGCGCACTGCTTCGATCTCTTCCACCTGCTGACCGGCGAGGAGGCGCGCGTCACCGCTGCCCAGCTCAGCCGGCGCGTGCACGGCCAGGCCGTGGAGGACTACGCCAGCGTGCAGCTGCGCTCGGCCGGCGGCGTGCTGGGGACGGTCGAGGTCGGCAACACCGTGCCCTTCGACGGCTCCGACAGCGAGTTCAAGCTCGCGGGCCGCGACGCGATCCTCACGCTCTATCACGACGACGCGCTGCGCCTGGCGACCGCGCGCGGCGAGGAGCGCATCGACGCCGCGCCCGCCGAGCCGCTCTATCTCACCTGCGTGCGCGACATCCTCGAGCACTTCCGCCGTGACGCCCCGCCCCCCATCGGCGTGCAGGACTGCCTGCGCGTGGTGCGGCTGATCGACGAGGCCTACCGACTCACGGAGGACATCCCATGACTGCGACAGGCGCCACGATCATCCGCGGCGGCCGGGTGCTCGACATCCGTGCCCACCGCGCCGAGCCGGCCGACATCCTGCTCGACGGCGACACGATCGCCGAGATCGGCCCGCCCGGGCTGGCGGCGCCGGCCGGCGCCACGCTGGTGGACGCCGGCGGCACGCTGCTGCACGCCGGCCTCGTCAACGCGCACACGCACGCCCACGGCAACCTGGCCAAGGGCATGGGCGATCTCTGGACGCTGGAGCTGCTGCTGACCGCCGGGCCCTGGATCAGCGGCGGCCGCACGCACGAGGAGCGCTATCTGAGCGCCAAGCTCGGCGCCGTCGAGATGCTGCTCAAGGGCTGCACGGCCGCCTACGACCTGCCCTTCGAGTGGCCGGCGCCGACAGTGGAGGGCCTGCAGGCGGTGGGCCGCGCCTACGCCGAGGTGGGCATGCGCGCGGTCGTGGCGCCGATGCTCGCCGATCGCACGTTCTTCGAGGCCATCCCCGGCCTCAACGACGTGCTGCCGCCCGATCTGCAGAAGGCGGTCGAGGCGCTGCGGCTGGCGCCCTGGAAGACGAGCGTCGAGAACATGCGGGCGGCGCTGCGCGCCTGGCCGCTCGACCGCGAGCGCGTGCGCCTGGGGCTGGCGCCGACGATCCCGCACCACTGCTCGGACGACTTCATCCGCGCCTGCGTGGACGTGGCCAAGGAGCACGGCGCCGGCCTGCACACGCACGTCGCCGAGTCCAAGGTGCAGGCCATCGTCGGGCTGCAGCGCTACGGCAAGACGCTCACCGCCCACCTCGACGACCTCGGCGTGCTGGGCCCGCGCTTCACCGTCGCCCACGGCGTGTGGCTCGACGACGACGACATGCGGCGGCTCGGCGAGCGCGGCGCCTCGGTCGCCCACAATCCCGGCAGCAACATGCGGCTGGGCAACGGGCTGGCCGACATGCACGCGATGCTGCAGCGCCGCGTGAACGTCGCCGTCGGCACCGACGGCGCCAACTGCTCAGACAACCAGAACGTGTACGAGGCCATGCGCCTGGCGTCCATCGCCTCCAAGGCGCGCTGCCCCGACATCGAGCGCTGGGTGACGACCGAGCAGGCGGCGCTGGCCGCCACCGAGGGCGGCGCCCGCGCGCTCGGCCTCGACAACGTCGGCCGGCTGGCGCCCGGCTACAAGGCCGACATCGTGTTCCTGGACCTGGCGCATCCGAACTGGATCCCAGTCAACGATCCCACCAACCAGCTCGTGCACACCGAGGACGGCGGCGGCGTGCGTCACGTCATGGTCGGCGGCCGGCTCGTCGTGGACAACCGCCGCCTCACGACGGTGGACCTCGCGGCGCTGGCGCGCGAGGCGGAAGCCGCGCGCGAGCGGCTGGCGCGGGTGAACGCGCCCGTGAAGGCGCTCTACGAGCGACTGGCGCCGGTGGTGGGCCGGTTCTGTCCCGGCCTCGCCCACCGGCCCTATCACATCAATCGTTACGTGGGTTGAGGACGAAGTGGATGCGGCGGTTCCTGGCCCGGCACTCGCTGCTCTTGTCGCGGCAGAGCGGCCGGTCGGGACCGTAGGAGACGACCGTGACGCGGTCGGGCTCGATGTCCTTGTCGATCAGGTAGGCGCGCGCCGACGCCGCGCGCTTCTCGGCGACGGCGAGATTCGCCTCGCGGCTGCCGAGGTCGTCGGTGTGTCCCTCGATCACCAGGCGCGTGTGCGGATGCTCCTTGAGCAGGAGCACGATCTCGTCGAGCAGCGCATGCTCCTGGTTGCCGACGGTCACGCGGCCCGACGCGAAGCGCAGATCCGGAAGATCGGGAATCGCCGCGAAGGTCTCCGTGGGCGCCGCTCGCCGCGGCGCCGGCACGGTGTGAGACGGGCTCGCGGACAGCGCCGGCTCACGGGACGTCGGGCTGGAGGGCGAGGTTTTCGACGTGTGCCACGGCGCCTCGGCGCAGCCGGCCAGCGCCGCGCAGAGCGTCAGGGCGCCGACCGCGAGGGTCCAGGACCTCGGTTCACCACGCATCCGCCTTCCCTCCTCTTCCGGCGCCCGATCAGAGATTTGCCAGGCGAGCGCCGGGCCGATGGGAGCAGGCGCGATGCCAGACGGCGGCGTCGGCGAAGGGGCTGATTTCAGGGCGCGCGGGCGCGCGCGGGACGGCGGCCGTGCCGGGCTGTCATGCCCTCCTGGGAATTTCAGGAGGGCAGCAGGCGGCCGGCGGCACGGATCTCGCCCGAATCGAACGGGGGCTCGACCAGCAGGACGAGGCGGTCGACCGCCGCGCGCTCGATGACCTGGCGCGCGCGCGAGTCGCCGCGCAGCCAGCGCGCGTCCAGCCCGGCGAAGACCGTGAGCACGAAGCCGGAGGCTTCGCGGCCGCTCGCCGCGTGCGCCTCGCGCGCCACGCGCGCGAGGTCGCCCAGGCCCGGATGCAGCGCCTGCGTGTTGAAGCCGTCGCCGTGGCGGCCGGCGATCGCCGCCATGCGCGGCCCGAAGCCGCCGACGATGATGGGCGGCGGCGGCTCCGGTCTCAGGAACCCGGCGTCGCCCGACCAGCAGCGTCGCAGCACCTGGATCGCGTCCACGACCTGCTGCGCGCGCACCGCGTCGCGCTCGACGGGACGTCCGATCGCCTGCTGCTCGGCGGCGTAGGGCGTGCGGCGGCTGCCGCCGGCGCCGAGGCCGAGCAGCAGCCGGCCGCCGGAGATCGCCAGGAACGTCGCCGCCATGTTGGCGAGCACGCCGGCGTGGCGGTTGGCGACGTTGAGCACGAGCGGCCCCAGCATCAGCCGGCGCGTCACCTCGGCCAGCGCGGTGAGCGTCGTCCACGCCTCCGGCACGCCGGGGCCGCCGGCGCCGTCGGGATCGCGCAGGTGGTCCCACGTCCAGAGGCCGTCGAAGCCGGCCTCCTCGGCGGCGAGCGCCGCGGCGCGCATGTCGGCCCAGCGCGCGCTCATCGGGATCAGCAGCAGGTCCGTCTTCATGTCACGCGGCACGTCCGAGCGTATCATTCACCTCATGAAGCAGAACATCCTGATCGGAACCGCGACAGGGCTGGTCGAGCTCGACGGCGAGCGCGCGACGGCCGTCGAGACGCTCTCCGGACACGCCATCACCGCGCTCGCCCTCGACGGCGACGTCGCGTGGGCGCTCACCGACGGCGCCGCGCTCTGGCAGCGCCGCGACGGGCGCTGGGCACGGCGCGCCGGCATCGAGGGGCCGCCGGCGAGGTGCCTGGCGCCGGCGCCGGGCGGCGTCTGGATCGGCACCGCGCAGGCTCACGTGCTGCGCTTCGGCGACGAGGGCCTGCGCGCGAGCGAGGCCTTCGATCGCGTCGAGGGGCGCCAGGCGTGGTACACGCCGTGGGGCGCGCCCGCCGACGTGCGCTCGATCGCCGCCGGCCGTGACGGCGCCGTCTACGCCAACGTCCACGTCGGCGGCGTCGCCGCCACCCGCGACGACGGCGCCACCTGGGCCCCGCTGCTCGACATCGACGTGGACGTCCACCAGGTGCTGGCGCATCCCGTGCGGGCCGAGGTCGTGCTCGTCGCCGCCGCCGCCGGCTTCGGCGTCAGCCGCGACGCCGGCCGGACGTGGCAGTTCCTCACCGCCGGCCTGCACGCGCACTACCTGCGCGCGGTGACGGTGGCCGGCGACGACGTGGTCATCTCCGCCTCGGCGGGCTTTCACGGCAAGCGCGCGGCGCTCTACCGCAAGCCACTCGACGGCGGCCGCTTCGAGCGCTGCCGCGACGGGCTGCCGACGTGGTTCGACGACAACGTGGACACCGCCTGCCTGGCCGCCGACGGCGCCCTCGTCGCCTGCGGCACGCAGGACGGGCGCGTCTTCCGCTCGCGCGACGGCGGCCGGCGCTGGGAGCTGGCGCTCAAGGGCCTGGCGCCGGTGGGGTGTCTGACGATCGGGCGCTGATGCTATCATCCGGGCTCCAGCCGAGGGACACGGGGGAGCCCGGATGAACACAGCGATGCGGCGGATCGGGACGGTGCTGCTGGCCATCGTGGTGGTGCTGAGCGCGGGCGGCTCGCCGCTGTCCGCGCAGGCGCCGAAGAAGATCACCTTCCTCACCAACTACGTCTTCCACGGCCGCCACACGCCGTACTTCGTCGGCCTCGACAAGGGCTTCTACCGCGACGCCGGCTTCGACGTGCAGATCAACCCGGCGACGGGCAGCGGCTTCGTCATCTCGGCGCTGGAGGGCGGCAAGGCCGACTACGGCATGGCCGAGTCCACCTCCGTCGTGCAGGCCGTCGCCAAGGGCGCCAGGGTGAAGGCGTTCGGCGTCTTCATGGACATCACCACCAGCGGGCTGGCCTCGCTCACGCCCTACCCGACGCCGGAGTCGATCCTCGGCAAGACGGTCGCGGCCTCGCTCACCGACAGCGCGCGCGTGATCGTACCGATCATCCTCAACCGCAAGGGCCTCGATCCGACGAAGGTCAACTGGCAGGCGGCCGACCCCGGCGTGTACTTCTCGCTGCTGCTCGAGCGCAAGGTGGACCTCATCACGGCCTCCATCGACGGCGACGTCCCCGCGCTCACGCGCGTGGCCACGCCGCAGGGCAAGACCGTGCACTTCGCCGCGTTCGGCGACTGGGGCTACGACGTGTTCGGTTACTTCCTCGTCACGACGGCCACGAAGATCGGCGAGAAGCCCGACGAGGTGCGCGCCTTCGCCGCCGTCACCGCCAAGGCCGTGAAGTACTCGATCGACCATCCCGAGGAAGCCGCCAGGATCATGGTCAAGCACAACCCCACGCTCGACGAGGCCACCACGCTGGCCCAGTGGCGGCAGTCCATCAAGGCGATCACCACGCCCTACGTGGCGAAGAACGGCTACGGCGTCGCCACGCCCGAGCGGCTGCAGCGCACCATCGACCTCGTCCGCCAGGCCTTCAAGATGGAGGGGACGCTCAGCCCCGGCGACATCTACGCCGATGGGTTCGTCGCGCGCTGACGCCGGCGCGCCGGCCATCGCGCTCGCCGGAGTCGACAAGGCGTTCGGCGCCGGCGCTGCCGCCGTCGCCGGCCTGACCCTCGACGTTCACGCCAACCAGTTCGTCACGCTCGTCGGTCCCAGCGGCTGCGGCAAGTCCACCACGCTGCGCATGGTGGCCGGGCTCGTGGCGCCGACGGCGGGCCGGGTGGCCGTGCGCGGCCGGCCGGTCACCGGGCCGCTGCGCGACGTCGGCATGGTCTTCCAGTCGCCGGTGCTGCTGCCGTGGCGCACCGCGCTGGCCAACGTGCTGTTCACGGCGGAGATGAGCGGCGCCGGCGCCGCCGGCTACCGGAGCAAGGCGCGGGAGCTGCTGCGGCTGGCCGGCCTGGCCGGCTTCGAGCACCGCTACCCGCACGAGCTGTCGGGCGGCATGCAGCAACGCGTGGCGATCTGCCGGGCGTTGCTGCTCGATCCCTCGCTGCTGCTGATGGACGAGCCCTTCGGCGCCCTCGACGTCATGACGCGCGAGAAGCTGGCCTTCGAGCTGCAGCGGATGTGGGCCGCGACGCGCACGACCGTGCTGTTCGTCACCCATAGCATCACCGAGGCCGTGCTGCTCTCCGACGTGATCGTCGTCATGACGGCGCGGCCGGGCACCGTGCGCGCGGTCATCGCCGTGGACCTGCCGCGGCCGCGCGACGCCAAGACGCTGAGCGATCCGCGCTTCGTCGAGCTGGCCGCCGCCGTGCGCGACAACATCGAGTCCCAATGGCTGGACTGACGCGGCGGGCCGGCCAGGCGCTGCTGGGGCTGGCAGTAGTCCTCGTCCTCTGGCAGCTCGGGCCGCGGCTGCTCGGCGTCCCCGCCTACATCCTGCCGGGGCCGGGCGCCGTCGCGGTGCGGCTGTGGCAGACGCTCGGCGTGCAGCTGCAGCACCTGGGCCACACGGCGGCGACGACGGTGATCGGGCTGGCGCTGGCGCTCGTCGTCGGCGTGCTGCTGGCGCTGCTGGTCGTCTACGTGCGGCCGGTGAAGGCCGTGCTGATGCCGGCGCTGGCGGCGTTCAACAGCATCCCGAAGATCGCCATCGCGCCGCTGTTCGTCATCTGGTTCGGCCTGGGCGCCGAGCCGAAGGTGCTGCTGGCGTTCCTGCTCGGCCTGTTTCCGATCTTCGTGAACTCGATGACCGGGCTCGGCGAGATCGAGCCGGACCTGCTCGACCTGGCGCGGCTGGCCGGCGGCACCGAGTGGCGCATCTTCGGCAAGGTGCGGCTGATGAACGCGCTGCCCTACCTGGCCGACGCCGTGAAGGTCGCCTTCCCGCTGGCGCTGGTCGGCTCGGTCGTGGGCGAGTTCATCGGCGGCAACAGCGGCGTCGGCTACCTGATCCTGTCGGCGCAGTTCAACATGGACACGCCGCTCGTGTTCGCCTCGCTGGTCTCGATCACCATGCTGACCACGCTCGGCATCGGGCTCGTCTCGCTGCTCGAGCACGTGCTGCTGCGCTGGCGGCCGTCGCGCCGGACGCGCTGAGGAAGGACGCCGAGCATGCGCGAGTACATGGAGCGGCTGCGGGCGCGCGGAGAGCTGCTGGAGGTCACGCGCGAGGTGCAGGCCCGCCACGAGCTGGCCGCGGTGACGCAGGCCGCCCAGCGCCGCTACGGCAAGCCGATCCTCTTCCACAAGGTGACCGGCAGCCGGCTGCCGGTGCTGACCAACATCTACGGCAGCCGCGAGCGGCTGGCCGAGATCCTCGGCATCGCACCCGGCGACTTCTGCCGGCAGTGGAACCAGCTCGCCTCCGTCGGTGACGGCGGGGGCGCGCTGAAGACGCGCGTCCCCGTGCCGCCCGGCCTCGTGGACGCGAAGCTCGGCGACCTGCCGCTGCTGACCTACGCCGAGCGCGACGCCGCGCCGTACTTCACCTCCGCGATCTACCTCGCCAAGGAGCCGGAGACGGGCGTGCCGAACCTGTCGTTCCACCGCTCGATGTACGTCAGCGATGCCGAGCTGCGCGTGCGCCTGGCGCCGCGCCACCACCTGACGCTCTATCACGAGAAGGCCGAGAAGCTGGGCCGGCCGCTGGAGGCGGCGATGCTGCTCGGCCCGCCACCGCAGGTCTTTCTCGCCGCCGCCGCGCCGGTACCCTACGACGTGGACGAACTGGAGGTCGCCGCCAGGCTAGCCGGCAAGCCGATCGCCATGCGGCCCTGCAAGCACATCGACCTCGAGGTGCCGGCCGAGACCGAGATCGTGATCGAGGGCCGCTTCCTGCTCGACGTGCGACGGCCGGAGGGGCCGTTCGGCGAGTTCATGGGCTACTACGTGCCGGTCGGCGACAACGCGGTGTTCGAGGTCCTCGGCGTCACGATGCGCCCGGACGCGATCTTCCACAGCATCAACTGCGGCTCGCCCGAGGAGGTGCTGACGCTGGAGCTGTCCGTCGCCGCCAACATCTACCAGCGCATCAGCGCGGTGCTGCCCGGCATCGTGGATGTCACCTGCCAGCCGTTCGTCCTGCACACCGTCGTGAAGATCCGCCAGCAGTACGAGGGCCATGCGCGCCAGGTGCTGATGGCCGTCTTCGGCGCCGAGCCCACCTGGGCGAAGACCTGCACGGTCGTGGACGAGGACGTGAACATCTACGACATGAACGACGTGATGTGGGCCGTGCTCACGCGCTCGCGGCCCGATCGCGACGTGCTCGTGCTGCCGGAGGTCCCCTCGTTCTACCGCGATCCGAACAAGGATCACTGGGGCCGGCTGGGGATCGACGCCACCGCGCCGTTCGCGCGCCGCCACGAGTTCGAGCGCAAGCGCGTGCCCGGCGCCGACACGCTCGACCTCACGAAGTACTTCGACGCCTGACGGGCGGCGGCGCTAGACGGTCTGGGCGATCTGCGAGCCCGTTGGCAGGTCGGCCGCCCGCCAGTCGGTGTCGCGCGGCAGCACGGCCTCCGCCGCGGCCAGCGCCCCGTACGTCGGCGCGACGCCCCGCGGCGTGCCGCCCTCGGCGACCGTCTTGACCGCCTCCAGCAGCAGGCGGCGGGCCTGGATGATGGCGCGGTCGGCCGGGCCGAGGTGCTCGCGGCTGCGATCGACGATGGCGCCCATCCCCTCCTGGATGGCGCGGTCCTGCGTGTTGATGCCGTCGATGCCGGTGAAGCTCTCGGTCTTCTGCACCTGGCGGTCGAGCATGTAGCTGTTGCGCTTGTTGCGGATGGAGCGGAACGTCTTGGGGTCGACGTCGAGCGGGCCGTTGCCGAGCCGGCGCTCCAGGCGGTCCTCGTCGGTGAGCGGCGCGCTCACGCTGTACTCCCAGTTGTAGACCATGGTGGTCTCGTCGTCGATCGGCACCCACATGTGGCCGGCCACCAGCGGCACGCCGCTCTCGGAGCGCGACGGGCGGATCTGGTGGAACGGCAGGATGAAGTGATACGTCCGCACGTGGATCGTCGCCTCGTCGAGCGGGCGGACGCCGGCGTAGCGATAGCCGTAGTCGGTGACGTCGAGCTCGAGCGTCGGGGCCTTGCCGCGCACGAACGGGTTGTCGGGCTTGAAGCCGGGGCGCTTCGAGTCGTTGGTCAGCAGCCGGTGGAGGATGGGCGCGTGCGAGGTGTCGATGCCGCCCTCGACGCCCTGCACCCAGTTGCTCTCCTGGATGACCTTGGAGACCGTGATGTGCGTGGCCGGCACCCGCGTCCACGCAAACGACGGCGGGGCCGGCCGCAGCGCCGCCGGCCCCAGGTACGCCCAGACGACGCCGCCGGTCTCCAGCGTGGGGTACGCGGTGGTCGTGATCTTGTCCGCGAACTGCAGGTCGGCCGGCTCGTTCATCATGTCCACGCAGCGGCCGTCGGCGTCGAACTTCCAGCCGTGATAGACGCAGCGCAGCCCGCACTCCTCGTTGCGGCCGAAGAAGAGCGAGGCGCGGCGGTGCGGACAGAACTCCTCGAGCAGGCCGACGCGGCCGCGGCTGTCACGGAAGGCCACGAGGTCCTCGCCGAGCAGGCGCACGCGCACGGGCGGGCCGTCGGGCTCCGGCAGCTCCCGGGCCAGCAGGGCCGGCAGCCAGTAGCGTCGCAGGGTGTCGCCCATCGGGGTGCCGGCGCCGACGCGGGTCAGCCGCTCGTTGTCGTCGCGTGAAAGCATGACGTGGTCCTCCTCGAGGACAGGACGGGCTATTATAGCCTCCGCATCACGACCCCCACGGAGGACGCGTCATGGAGCCGACGATCAGGTGGCCGAACGGCAAGCGGTGCGCGGTGGCCCTGTCGTTCGATCTCGACGGCGAGAGCCCGTGGATCCATCGCGATCCGGCGCTGGCCGAGCGGCCGCTGCACATGAGCATGGGCGCCTACGGGCCCCGGACCGGGGCGCCCCGGATCCTGAACGTCCTCGACCGCTACGGCATCAAGGTCTGCTGGTTCATCCCGACCTGGATCGTCGAGCGCTACCCGGACATCTGCCGCGAGATCCTGCGGCGCGGCCACGAGGTCGGCCACCACGGCCACCTGCACGAGAAGCCGTTCTTCCTCAAGGGCGGCGCCGAGGAGGAAGAGGCGCTGCTGCTCAAGTCGCTCGACATCTTCAAGAAGGTGCTGGATCTCAGGCCGAAGGGCTCGCGGCTGCCGTCGGCCGATCCCTCGAAGCACTCGATGGAGCTGCTCCGGAAGCACGGCTTCACCTACCACTCGAACCTCATGGACACCGACCTGCCCTACTGCCACAAGACGCAGTACGGCGAGCTGGTCGAGCTGCCGACCGCGTGGTGCAACAACGACTGGCCGTTCTTCGGCTTCAGCGCGGTGCCGCCGGTCGGCAACGGCATCTGGAGCCAGGAGGACGTGTTCGAGATCTGGAAGGAGGAGTTCGAGGGCGCCTGGGACGAAGGCGGCTTCTTCAACCTCATGGGGCACCCGCAGGCGATCGGGCGCCCCTCGCGCATGCGCATGATGGCGCGCCTGATCGAGCACATCCTGGCCAAGGGCGACGTGTGGATCGCGCGGCCGATCGAGATCGCCGAGCATTACCTCGCGCAGCGATGACCAATCTCCTCGCGGGACGGGTGGCGCTGGTGACCGGGGGCGGGCGCGGCTTCGGGCGCGGCATCGTCGAGGCGCTCGCCGGCGAGGGCGCCGACGTCGCCGTGAACTACAACGCCAGCGCGGGGCCGGCGGCCGAGGTCGTCCGCGGCGTGGAGAAGCGCGGGCGCCGCGCGCTGGCCGTGCACGCCGACGTGGCGCGCGAGGACCAGGTGCGCGCGATGATCGACACCGTGCTGGAGACGTTCGGCCGGCTCGACGTCCTCGTGAACAACGCCGGCATCATGACGCGCGGCGCGTTCGCCGACGTGCCGCAGAAGGACTACGAGGCCATGTGGGCGATCAACGTCACCGGCACGCTGCTGTGCAGCCAGCACGCGCTGAAGCCGATGATCGCCGCCCGCTACGGCCGCATCGTCAACCTCTCGTCGCAGCTGGCGCGCGCCTCGGTCGGCACCGGCGGCTTCGCCGCCTACGCGGCCACCAAGGGCGCCGTCGAGGCGTTCACGCGCGCCCTGGCCCACGAGGTCGGCCAGCACGGCGTCACCGTCAACGCCATCGCGCCGGGCGGCATCGACACCGACATGAGCAAGGCGGTGATGACGCCCGAGTACCGCGAGCGGCGCATCCGCGAGCTGCCCGTACGCCACCTGGGCGAGATCACCGACGTCGCCTACTGCGCCGTCTTCCTCGCCGCCGAGGCGGGCCACTACCTGACCGGCCAGGTGCTGCAGCCCAACGGTGGCTGGGTGATGCCGTGAAGCGCGGCTACGCGGCGACGCGCACGCAGATGCGCCGGCTGGTCGTGGCGCTGGCGGCGGTCATGCTGCTGGTCGTGGTCGGCACGGCGCCGGCGGCGAAGGACACGCTGATCATCGGCATGCCGACCGACGTGCCGATCTTCGACACGCACAAGGCCACCGGCCTGCACAACGGCGGCATCCTCAACCAGGTCTCGGAGCCGCTGGTGCGCCTCACGCCGGACGGCAAGGTGGTGCCGTGGCTGGTCGAGTCCTGGGAGCAGTCGAAGGACGGCCGCACGTGGACGCTGCACACGCGCAAGAACGTCAAGTTCACCGACGGCACGCCGTTCAACGCCGAGGCGCTGCGCTTCAATCTCGAGCGCTTCCGCAAGCACTCGATCGGCAAGGCGACGCTGGCGATGGTGAAGTCCATCGACGTCGCCGGCGAGCACGCGCTGAAGATCACCACCGAGGCGCCGTTCGCGCCGTTCATCAACTCGCTCGGCTACCACTGGATCGTCGTCTACAGCCCCACCCAGGTGGCCAAGACCGGCGACGACAACGTGCACACGGCGCCGGTCGGCACCGGGCCGTTCAAGTTCGTCTACCACAAGCGCGGCCAGGAGGTGCGGCTGGAGGCCAACGACCAGTACTGGGGCGGCAAGCCCCGGCTGCGCGCGATCGTGAGCCGGCCCTACCCCGACCAGGGCGCGCGCATGCTGGCGCTGGAGAGCGGCGACGTGGACCTCATCTTCCACGTGCCGCCGCAGGAGGCGACGCGGCTGGCCACGAATCCCAACCTCGTGGTCTCCACGCCGCCCTCGGCGCGGGTGATCTGGCTCTACCTCAACACGCAGCGCGAGCCGTTCAAGGACAAGCGCGTGCGGCAGGCGCTCTACTACGCGATCGACCGCGAGGCGATCGTCAAGAACATCTTCGCCGGCACCGCCACCGCCTTGCACTCGCCGGGCCCCGTCGGCAGCAATGGCTACACCGACCGCTACGACCACTACGGCTACAACCCGGACAAGGCGCGCGCGCTGCTGAAGGAGGCGGGTGCCAGCAACCTCACCTTCATCGTCCATCACTCGCCCGGCCGCTACCTGCTCTCCGACCAGGTCATCGAGGCGATCCAGGGCTACCTGCGCCCGGTCGGCGTCACGATGAAGGTCACGGACCTGGAGTGGGGCACGCTCTCGCAGATGGCGGCGCAGCCGGTGGAGAAGAACACGCTGCAGGCCACGCTGTTCGGCTGGCGCTCGGTCAACGGCGACATCGACAGCGCCATCCAGGACTTCGGCTCCGCCTTCTGGCGCCCCAAGGGCAACAACGTGTCGTTCTACAAGAACGACGAGTACGACCGGCTGCTCGCCTTCGAGCAGGGCACGCTCGACGGCAAGAAGCGCCTGGAGACCCTGCACCGCATGCAGGAGATCCTCATGGAGGATTTGCCGGCGCTGTGGCTCTACGGCGAGCCGCAGATCTGGGCGGCCAAGCGGACGCTCAAGGGCGTGGAGTGGAATCCGCTGGAGTCCATCCAGTCGCTGCACCTCGCCCACTTCGAGGACTAGCGGCTGGCGCGCCTGATCCTCGGCCGGCTGGCGACCGGCGTGCCCACGCTGCTCGCGGTCAGCCTGCTCGTGTTCGCGATCGTGCGCTTCATCCCCGGCGATCCGGCGCGGCTGCTGGCCGGTGACTTCGCCACCGACCAGGTCGTCGAGGAGCTGCGCGCGCGCTGGCGGCTGAACGATCCTCTGCCCGTGCAGTACGTCGCCTACGTGGGCGGCCTGCTGCACGGCGACTTCGGCCGCTCGATCACGACCTCCACGCCCGTGCTGCCCGAGCTGGTCGAGCGCTTCCTGCGCACGCTCGAGCTGGCCGTGGCCGGCATCGCCATGGCGGCGGTGGTCGGCGGCGCCGCCGGAATCGTGAGCGCGGTGCGGCGCGCGTCGCTGACCGACTACGTGGCGACAGCGCTGGCGCTGGCCGGCATCAGCACGCCGATCTTCTGGTCGGGGCTGCTGCTGATCCTGCTCTTCTCCGTGCAGCTGGCGTGGCTGCCGGCCGGCGGCACCGGCTCGCTGCGGCACCTGGTGCTGCCGGCGGTGAGCCTGGGCCTGTTCGGCGCCGGCGTGCTGGCGCGGCAGACGCGCTCGGGCATGCTGGAGGTCCTCGGCCAGGACTTCGTGCGCACCGCGCGTGCCAAGGGCCTGACC
>DASSLH010000340.1:0-6758 GCA_035689625.1 Candidatus Methylomirabilota bacterium
CGCAGATCGCGGCGGCCGTGGACGAGACGCTGGTGGAGGCGGCCAAGCGCGGGCGCGCGGTGGCGGGGCTGCCGGCCACGCTGGAGGCCGTGGCCGCGGGCGCCGTGCGCCAGCTGTTCCTGCAGCGCACGTTCACGGCGACCGGCGCCGTGTGCGGGCACTGCGGCGTCATGCAGCGCGGGCAACCGGCGGCGTGTCCGCTGTGCGGACGCCCCCCGCAGCGCGTGGAGCTGGGCGAGGCGATGGTGGAGCGCGTGCTCGAGACGGGCGGCGTCGTGGACATCGTGGACGGTCACGCCGGCCTGGCGGCTCGCGACGGCGTGGCGGCCCGCGTGCGGTACGCGGTGCCGAACGGGAGGATGGCATGACGATGCGGGTCTTGCTGGCGACCGACGGCTCCGAGGACGCGAAGGCGGCGACGGCCTGGCTGGGCGGCTTGCCGCTGCCGGCCGATGCGCGCGTGCGCGTGATCACCGCGCTCGCGCTGCCGCCCTCGCCGCTGGACATCGCACCGGTGCGCGAGCTCTACGCGCGCCTGCGCCACGAGGCGCGCGCCCACGCCGATGACGCCCGCGCCGCGCTGCGCGCACGCTTCCCCGGCATCGAGGTCGAGGTCGTCGACGGCGATCCGCGCGCGGCGATCGTGCGGGCGGCGGAGTCGTGGCCGGCCGACCTCGTCGTGACCGGCGCCCGCGGCCTCGGCGGCATCAAGGAGCTGCTGCTCGGCAGCGTCTCGCTCGGCGTCGTCCGCCACGCGCCGTGCCCGGTGCTGGTGGTCAAGGGCGCCGCGCGGCCCCTCGGTGGCGCGCTGGTCGCGCTCGACGGCTCCGAGCACGCGGCCGCGGCGGCGGCGTGGCTGGCCCAGCTGCCGCTGGAGTCGACGACGGTGGTGCGGCTGCTCGGCGTGGTCGAGCGCCCGCGGTTTCCGTCCACGGTGCCGGCGATGGCGACCGCGATCGTGCGCGAGGCGATCGACCAGATCGTCAGCGAGCGCCGCGCGGCGCTGCTGCCGGCGCTCGAGCGCGCTGCCGGGCTGTTCGCCGGCTCCGTGAAGTCGGTGGAGCAGCGCGTCGTCGTCGGCCATCCGACCGACGAGATCGTGCGAGCGGCCGGGGAGAGCGGCGTGGACCTGGTCGTCGTCGGCGCGCGCGGCCTCGGCGGGCTCGAGCGGCTGCTGCTGGGCAGCGTCTCGGAAGGCGTGCTGCATCACGTGGCGCGGCCGGTGCTCGTCGTGCGACCGGCGCGATGAGCGGCGCCGCCGTCCGCACGATCCTGTTCCCCACCGACTTCTCCGACGTCTCCCGGCGCGCCGGCCGCGCCGCCGCCGATTTCGCGCGCCACTTCGGCGCGCGCCTGCACGTGCTGCACGTCGTCGGTCTCTCGCGCGATCCCGAGCCGCAGCCACACGGGCTGCGCGCGGCGGTGGCCGAGCTCGGCGACGGCGTGACGACGCTGGTCGCCACCACGGCCGGCGTCACCGCCTGGCAGATCGTGGACTACGCCAGCCGTCACGGCGTCGATCTCATCGTCATGGGCACCCACGGCCGCCGGGGCTTCGCGCACGCGCTGCTCGGCAGCGTGAGCGAGACCGTCGTGCGCCGCGCGCCGTGCCCGGTGCTGGTCGTGCCGGCCGGGGCCGCGGCCGCGGCGACCGAAACGCCGGCGGAGGCGCCGCCGAAGACCTGCCTGGTCTGCGGCCATGCCTCGCTGGAGCTGATCTGCGAGGCCTGCCGGGCCGTCATCCGGGGCGAGGCGCTCGAGCGCAAGCGAGCCCAGGAGCATCTGGCCCGCTGAGGCGAGGGGACGAATTCCGGGGCGCGAACGGACCACTGTGGCGGCAGTACCCCGGCCCCGCTCTCGAGGGCGGCGGCTAAGTACTCGAAAAGGCGCGCCAGCCATCTGGCATTCCGCTCGCAGATGGCACCGGCCCGAGGAGACGGCGATGGCTGAAACGTGGCAACGCCAGCCCGAAGAGTGTCCGCACCTGCAACCAGCGCGACCAATGGGTGCCAGCGGCCGCATCATCGGCCTGTACTGCCGGAGGCCCGACGGGGCCGTCCGCGTGCCCGGCCGCACCGAGCTGCGCATGTTCTGCCTGACCGAACACTGGGCCGAGTGCCCGGGGAATCGGCGCCATGCCACGGCTCCCTGAGGCCGAGCTCGACGCTGCAGCGATGGACCGAGCCCTGTCTCGCGCGGGCGACGGCGCGTTCGTGATCGGCGACGACGGTCGCATCCGCACCTGGAACCGCGCGGCCGAGCAGATCCTGGGCTTCACGGGCCGCGAGGCCATCGGCCGGCAGTGCTGCGAGATCTTCACCGGCCACGACACCGACGGCAACCGGCTCTGCTACCAGGGCTGCCACGTCATGACGCTCGTGCGTATGGACGAGCCCGTGCAGAGCTTCGACATGCGCGCGCGCACGAAGGCCGGGCGGCCCGTCTGGCTGAACATCAGCGTGCTGACGACGACGACGCCCAGCGGGCGCGTCACGATCCACCTGTTCCGCGACGTGACGGCGACCAAGGAGCTGCTGACGCTCATCCACGAGCGGCTGGCGGCGGCGCCCGCCGGCGACGGCTCTGGTCCCGCCGGCTCGCTCTCACGCCGGGAGCTCGAGGTTCTGCGCCTCATGACGCAGGGACTGAACACCGCGGCGGCCGCCGAGCGGCTGCACGTCAGCCGCGCGACCGTGCGCAACCACGTGCAGAACATCTTCGCCAAGCTCGGCGTGCACAGCCGGCTGGAAGCCGTGGCCTACGCCAGCAAGCGCCGGCTGTTTTGATCCATCGGGGGGCCACGACGTGGCCCCCCGACCTCGACTAGCCTTCCTCGCGGCGACCTTCGGCGGGCTTAGTCTGCGGCTTCGCCGGGCGGTGCGGTCCCCAGACGCGCTGGTAGTAGGTGTCGGCGAGCTGCAGCGCGGCGACGGGGTTGTGGCCGAGCACGCGGTCCTTGGCCACCAGCGTCGTCGCCAGCGCCTTCGAGTGGCGGAAGAACAGGCTGTCGTGGCCCACGCAGAGGCCCAGCACGATGCTGAGCTCGCAGCCGGCGCGGTCGAGCAGCTCGGCCTGGGCGATCGGGTTGCACATGGACTCGTGACCGCCCGGCCGGATCTTCTCATCGTCGCGCAGGCCGATGGCTTCCTTGGCGACGCCGCCGTTCTTGCACGCGACCGAGGCGACCTCGAAGCCGTGGCTCTCGAGGATCCTGGACAACGTGTGGGCGAGGTCCACAAAGCTGATGCAGGTCGCGATGCCGAGCTTGCGGAAGCCGAGCTTGCGCGCGAACTGGCAGATCTCCTCCACGCGCGTCCACTCGCAGTAGCCCTCGCTCTCGACCAGCGCCGAGGCGTGGGCGATGCGGCGGATCTCGGGCGTCTCGTAGCGCGCCCAGGCCGCGTCGATACCGCCGGCGTCCACCTTCGACGGGCAGAAGCCGGGGCCGCGCGCTGCCGACTCGCCCTGCCGGCAGGCCCGCACGGTGGGTGGGCAGTACGCGCAGCCTGGATCCGAGTACGTCATGCTCGCCTCCTCGTCGCGGTCACCCTCGCTCTCGATGAGACGCGCCGCCGCCCCCGACCGGCAATGACGCGCTCGGCCCAAACATCTAGGCCGATCGCCCCAGTGGCCGGCGAATGCCTCACAAAATTGAGGCATCCGCCGCATTTCGGCGGCCCACCGGCGCGGTTTAGCGTGGGCCCGTTCGAACGCTCGTTCGGTCGGAGGATCGGCGTGGCGATCGGGGAACGGTACGATGCGATCCGGGAAGCGGCTCTGACGACGTTCGCCCGCCGCGGCTTCCATCACGCGTCCGTGCGCGAGGTCGCCCGGGCCGCGCACCTGTCGCTAGCCGGGCTCTACCACTACGTCGGCGGCAAGGACGAGCTGCTCTTCCTCGTCCTCGACCGCGGGCTCGACACGCTGCTCACGATGGCCGATGCCGCGCTGACCAGCGCCCGCACGCCGGAGACGCGGCTGCTGGCGCTGATCCGCACGCACCTGGAGTTCGGCTTCGCCCACGCCGACGCGCTGCGCGTGGTGAACCGCGACTGGGAGCTGGTCACGGCCGCGCACCGTGCGGAGGTGGTGGCCCGCCGGCGCGCGTACATGGACCGCTGGCTGGCCGTGCTGGCGGAGCTCGATCCGCACGGACGCGGCGAGCGCGAGCTGTTCTCGGCCACCAACCTGCTGCTCGGCATGCTCAACGGGATCGCGGTTCCGCGCTTCCTCAAGACCGCGGACGACGCGCGCGCGCTGGCCGCCCAGATCGGCGCGCTCTTCCTCTACGGCTTTCTCGAACGCTCCGTGGACGACGGCGAGCCGGCCACGGTCGGAGGCACGCATGACGGTTGATCGCATCCTCGAGGAGTCCCGCGCGCTGATCGCCACGCCCGTCGGCGCCGTCGCGCGCCAGTGGAAGGACGCCCACCCGGGCGGCCGCGCCGTCGCCGCCTACCCCGTGTGGGCGCCGGCCGAGGTCATCCACGCCGCCGGCATGCTGCCGCTGTCGCTGCTGGGCGGCGGCACCAGCGTCGAGCTCACGCACGCCGACGCGCGCTTCCAGTCGTTCGTGTGCTCGGTCGCCAAGTCGTCGCTGGAGCTGGCCTTCCAGGGCCTGGTGGACGGCGTCGACGGCTTCGTGTTCTCCAACATCTGCGACGTCGCCCGCAACCTGGGCTCGATCTACCAGCGCAACTTCCCCGCCGTGTTCGTCGAGTACCTGCACCTGCCGCAGAACTCGACCTCGCCCAGCGTGGGACCGTACCTGGCCGCCGAGCTGCGCCGGCTGGCCGCCGGCTTCGAGCGCGTGTTCGGCCTCACGGTGACCGAGGCGGCGCTGACGAAGTCCATCGAGACCTACAACCAGCTCCGGGCGCGGATGCGCGCGCTGTACGCGCAGCGCATCGCCGAGCCCCACTCGGTGGCCACGACCGAGCTCTACGCCGTCCTGCGCGCGGTCACGCTGGCGCCGCCCGAGGACTCGATCGCGCGCCTGGACGTGCTGCTGGCCGGGCTCAAGGACCGCGGCGGGCGGCCGCGCGACCGGCTGCGCGTCGTCGTCGAGGGCGCCTTCTGCGAGCAGCCGCCGCTCGGCCTGCTCGAGGTGCTAGAGGAGGCCGGCTGCTACGTCGTCGAGGACGACCTGCTGCTCGGCTGGCGCTGGTTCACCCGCGACGTGCCGGTGGACGGCGACCCCTTCGAGCGGCTGGCGGTCGCCTACGTGGACCAAGCGGTGGCCTCGTCCACGCGCCACGAGAGCCGCGAGCACCGCTCGGCCGGGCTCATCGAGAAGGTGCGCCGCGCCCGCGCCGACGCCGTGATCTTCATGCCGGCCAAGTTCTGCGAGCCGGCGCTGTTCGACTACGTGCTGATGAAGCAGGGGCTGGAGCGGGCCGGCATCCCGCACATGATCGTCGAGTTCGAGGAAAAGATGTGGACGTTCGAGCGCACGCGCAACGAGATCGAGACCTTCGTCGAATCCATGTTGTTCGACTAGGCCGCGAGGAGACGACACGATGCCGCCACAGGTGACCGAGCGGGCGTACCAGGGGCGCGTGCACCAGCGCTCCCGCGAGCTGATGTCGAGCTGGATGGCCGAGATCGGGCGAGCGGAGGCCGAGCGGCGCCCCACCGCCGCGCTCATGATCTCCGGCAACTGCGTGGAGCTGCTGCGGGCCTGCCACCTGCTGCCGATGTTCCCCGAGGTGACCGCGCTGCAGAACGCCATCCGCCACAAGTCGCTGCCGCTGATCCTCAAGGCCGAGCAGGCCGGCTACTCCAGCGACAACTGCGCCTACGTCAAGGCCGACATCGGCCTCTACCTCGACGGCGGCATGGGACCCGGCACGCCGATCCCGTTCCCGACCATCACCGTTTGCAACTACGTCGGCTGCAACGTCTACGTGAAGTGGTTCGAGCACCTGGCCGACATCAGCGGCAGCAAGCTGTTCATGCTCGACGTGCCCTTCGCGCGCACCGACGCGCCCACCGAGGCCGACGTCCGCTACGTGGTCAGCCAGCTGCGGGAGCTGATCGCGCTGGGCGAGTCGGTCAGCGGCCACAAGTTCGACATCGACGAGCTGCGCGAGATCCTGGTCGACTCGGCGCGGGCCCAGGACGGCTACGCGCGCTGCAAGCACCTCACGAAGCACCACCCGGCCCCGTTCGACGCCTACTTCGACTCGATCAACATGATGGGGCCGATCAACGTGCTGCGCGGCACCCGCGAGGCCGCCGAGTTCTTCGAGGAGGCCGTGGAGGAGTTCGAGGGACTGGTCGCCGCCAAGCTCGGCCCGGTCTCGGAGGAGCGCTTCCGGACGGTGATCGAGGGGCCGCCGCCGTATCCCTACTACAAGAACTTCCGCAACCTGATGACCCGCTGGGGCTCGGTGGCCGTGCAGTCCACCTACTCCACGGTCGGCGGGATCTGGGAGTTCGGCTTCCGCCACGACCCGCGGCGCCCGCTGGAGTCCATCGCCGAGCAGATGCTGCGCGAGAACCTCACCAACCGCTCGATCGTGGCGCGCTACGCCCAGATCCGCCGCTACGTCGAGGACTGGCAGGCCGACGCGCTGGTGATCCACTCCATCAAGTCCTGCCGGCTGTTCTCGGCCGGCCAGGGCGACATGCGCGAGTACTTCATCAAGGAGCTCGGCGTGCCGACGCTGCTGGTCGAGTCCGACCTGGAGGACCCGCGCTACTACGCCGAGGCCCAGATCAAGAACCGCATCGACGCCTTCTTCGAGGCGCTCGAG
>DASSLH010000341.1:0-2045 GCA_035689625.1 Candidatus Methylomirabilota bacterium
CGTCGATGCAGAAATCCGGGCAGATCTGGTAGCAGAGCATGCAGCCGATGCAGTTGTCCTCGTGGGCGGTGTACATCGGGAACCAGCCGAGCTTGTTGGGCGCCGCGCGGTAGGCGAAGACGTCCACCGGGCAGACGTTGAGGCAGAAGCCGCACGCCTTGCACATGTCCTCGCCGACGACGACGTCCCAGCGCCCGGCCGCGCCCTTGGGCGGCTTCTTCTCAGCCTTGAACAGCGGCATCCGGCTCCCCGTGAGGTGGCGTCACTTCGGCGCGTTGGCACCCCCAATACACCATCGGCGGCCGGGGGGCGTCAAGGTTGCCGGTCAGCCGGCGGCCTTGCGGCTGACGGCGGCCGGCTGGTGGACGTAGAGCTGGGCCGGCGTGGGCTTGCCGGTGACCAGGCGGCGCGGCCTGAGCGCGTAGCGCACCGGCCGGGCGTGGTCGCTGTGCTGGCGCTCGGCGTTGTAGACGGAGCTGAACTTCCACAGCATGGCCAGGTAGTTCGTCTGGCCGCGCGCCAGCGCGCGCAGCGCCGGGCCGCCGTAGCGCCGCAGCGCGCCCCAGCCGAGGTGCTTGCGGTTGAGCACCGCCTGCGTCTGGACGAGCTGCTCGTAGAACCGCCGCAGCGGCAGCCGGGTGGGCAGCACGGCGTGCTGCACGTCGAACAGCCGGTAGTCGTGGGTGGTCAGCGCGCGCGGCTCGGTCAGCCACGTCTCGGTGCCCGGGTACGGCGTGGCTACCGTGAGATGCACGATCTCTGGCACGCTCAGCGCCCAGTCGCGCACGGCGGCAAAGCGCGACTCGTCCCAGTCGGGATCCGCGATGATGTTGATGGCCACCGCCAGGCCCAGCCGGCGAGCGACCTCCAGGGCCTCCATGTTGGCGTCGGCGCTCACCCGCTTGCGGTGGCGCTTGAGCGCCTCGGCGTCGAGCGCCTCCACGCCGAGGAACATGTAGAAGAGGCCGAGGCGCCGCCAGTAAGCGAAGACCTCCTGGTTCTTGAGCAGCACGTCGCAGCGCGTCTCCAGGTAGTACTGCTTGCGCACGCCGCGCCGCTCGATCTCGCGGCCGATCGCGAAGCCGTCCTCGGCGTGGATGAACGCCACGTCGTCCACCAGGAACACGTTGGGCTCGCGGATCCGCGCCAGGTCCTCGGCGGCGGCCTCCGGCGTGGCCTTGCGGTAGGAGCGGCCGTAGAACGTCCACGCGCTGCAGAACGAGCAGTCCCACGGGCAGCCGCGCGTGAGCTCGGCGGAGGCGCAGGGATCGAGCACGCCCAGGAAATACTTGTGGCGGCGACGGCCGAGATCGCGGGCCGGCAGGTGGCGGTCGAGGTCGTCGAGCAGCGTGGGGCTCGGCCCGGCGCCGCGCTCGGTGACCACGCCGGGCAGCCGCTCGAGCCCGGCGTCGCCGATCGCCACCAGCACCCGCGGCGTGATCACCTCGCCCTCGCCGCGCACGACGCAGTCGATGGCCCCGCCCGCGTGCTCCAGCAGCTCGGCGGCGATGAACGAGCCGCTGTGGCCGCCCACGAAGACGAACGCCTCCGGCCGCCGCAGCCGCGTGGCCTTGGCGAGGTCGATGACCTCGGGCACGTTGGCGAGATAGTTCAGCGAGAAGCCGACCGCGCGCGGCTGGAACTCCGCCAGCTCGCGCATGTACTCGGCGTGGTCGAAGACCTGCAGGTCGAGCAGGCGCACCTCGTGGCCGGCGGCGCGGACGGCGGCCGCGACGCGCTCGAGGCCCAGCGGCTCCAGCCGCAGGTACAGCTCGGAGTACAGCAGCGGACTCGGATGAACGAGCAGGACGCGCATGGACGGCTCCTCTGGCCCGGGCTCCATCGTACCACCCGCCCGTGGTACGCTCGGCGATGAGCGGAGGACGGGTCATGACAACCGAGGTCGTGCGCGAGCTGGAGGCGAAGTCGGAGGCGGCGTGGAAGGCGCTGACGGCGCAGCTGGCCGGCATGGAGCCGTACCTCGAGCGGTCCGACGCGCCCGGCGAGTGGACGGCGCGCGAGGTGCTCTCGCACCTGCTGCACGC
>DASSLH010000342.1:0-5675 GCA_035689625.1 Candidatus Methylomirabilota bacterium
GATCGCCCCGGTGCCCGTCTGGCTCGTCGGCACCAGTATGGGCACGGTGTCGGCCGCCAACGCGGCGGCGCGGCTGCGCGAGGGCGGCCCCGACGGCCTCGTGCTGACGTCCACCGTCACGCGCGCCGGCCGCCAGCGCAACGAATCGGTGGAGGACGTGCGCCTGAAGGACATCACGGTCCCGACGCTGGTCGTCCATCACCGCGAGGACGCCTGCCCGATCACGCGCTACGGCGACGCCGAGCACCTGCTCGGCGACCTCCGCCGCACGCCGCGCCACGAGTTGCTCACGTTCGAGGGCGGGGCGCCACCGCAGTCGGGGCCGTGCGAGAGCCAGTCCGCCCACGGCTACGTCGGCCTCGACGCCCAGGTCGTGAAGGCCATCGCCGACTGGATCCTCGCCACGCCGGGGCGGTGACGGGGGGCGTCACGAGGGCTGTGCTATAGTCCCGCTCGAGCCGTCACCACCGCGTCCGTCGTGATCAGGAGGCCATCGATGCGCATTGCCACGTCGCGCCTGCTGCCCGCCCTCGCCCTCGCCGCCGCCGTCGTCGTCGCGCTGCCCGGCGCCGCGCTGGCCCGCACCGAGATCTCCTGGTGGCACGCGATGACCGGCGCGCTCGGCGACGCGGTGGACGCGCAGGTCAAGCAGTTCAACGAGAGCCAGACCGAGTACGAGGTCAAGCCCGTCCGCAAGGGCACCTATCCGGAGACGCTCACCGCCGCCATCGCCGCCTACCGGCAGAAGAACCCGCCGCACATCGTGCAGGTCTTCGAGGTCGGCACCCAGACGATGATGCTCTCCGGCGCCGTCTACCCGGTCTGGGAGCTCATGCGCGACAACGAGATCAAGATCGACTGGAACGACTTCATCAAGCCGGTGGTCGGCTACTACACCAAGGACGGCAAGCTCTACTCGATGCCGTACAACTCGTCGACGCCGATCTTCTACTACAACAAGGACGCCTTCAAGAAGGCCGGGCTCGATCCCGAGAAGCCGCCCAAGACGTGGCCGGAGGTCGAGGCGGACGCGCGGAAGATCATCGCGGCCGGCGGCGCCAAGTGCGGGTTCTCGACCGGCTGGCCGTCGTGGACGATGGTGGAGAACATGCACGCCACCCACGACCAGCCGTTCGCCAGCAAGCACAACGGCTTCGACGCCGTGGACGGCGTCGAGCTGCTCATCAACCGCGAGTTCGGGCTCAAGCACATCGGCGCGCTGAACGCCTGGCAGAAGGACAACATCTACTCGTACGGGGGCCGCCAGGGCGCCGCCGATCCGAAGTTCGTCAACGGCGACTGCGCGATGTACATCCAGTCGTCGGCGGTCATCACCGGCTTCACCAAGTCGATCAAGTTCGACTGGGGCACCGGCGAGCTGCCGCACTGGGGCCCGCCCTACAAGAAGGCGACCTCCATCATCGGCGGCGCCACCCTCTGGGTGCTGAAGGGCAAGCCCCAGGCGGAGTACCGCGGGGTGGCCAGGTTCCTGGAGTTCCTGGCCAAGCCCGAGCAGCAGATGTGGTGGCACGTCAACACCGGCTACCTGGCCATCTCCAACACCGCCGTGCGCAACCTCGAGCAGGGCTACCACTTCGTGAAGAACCCCAAGCAGTACACCGCCTTCGCCCAGCTCACCGGCCTGTCGCCGACGCCGCCGGCCGCGCTCAGGGACAAGAAGACGGCGCCGGCCAAGCCCGAGCGGGTGGCGACGCCGAACAGCCAGGGCCTGCGCCTGGGGAACTTCGTGCAGATCCGCGACGTCATCGAGGGCGAGCTGGAGAACATCTTCGCCGGCAAGCGGACGGTCAAGCAGGGGCTGGACGAGGCGGTGGCGAAATCCAACGCCCTGCTCAGGGAGTTCGCGGCGACCTACAAGCAGTAGGTCGCGGCACGAGCGCGCGGCATGAAGCGGACGGTCTTCCGGAACCGGTGGCTGCCCTATCTCCTCGTGCTGCCCCAGGTGCTGGTCACGATCGTGTTCTTCGTGTGGCCGGCCGGGAAATCGCTCTACCTGTCGGTGTTCAAGTCCCCGCCGTTCGGGGGCCACGACGTCTTCGTGGGCCTCGACAACTTTGTCACGCTGCTCGGTGATCGCGAGTACTACGAAAGCGTGCTGAACTCGTTCGTGTTCGCGGCCGGCGTGACGGGCATCTGCACGATCGGCGGCCTGGTGGTGGCGGTGCTGGCCAACCAGAAGATCCGCGGGCTGGCCGTCTACCGCACCGGGCTGCTGTGGCCGTACGGCATCGCGCCGGCGGTGTCCGGCATCATCTTCCTGTTCATCTTCCATCCGGCCTACGGGGTGCTGCCGTACTTCCTGTCGTTCGTGACGGCGTACGAGTTCAACTGGCTGCTCAAGGGCTGGGTGGCCATGACGCTGGTCATCGTGGCGACGTCGTGGACGCACCTCGGCTATAACATCGCGTTCTTCCTGGCGGGGCTGCAGGCGATTCCCACCTCCGTGATGGAGGCCGCCAGCGTCGACGGCGCCAGCCCGCTGCGCAAGTTCACGTCGATCATCGTGCCGCTGATCTCGCCGGTGACGTTCTACCTGGTGGTGGTCAACATGGTCTTCGCGTTCTTCAACGCGTTTCCGGTCATCCACGCGGTGACCCAGGGCGGGCCCGGCAACGCCACCGAGATCATGGTCTTCAAGCTGTGGAAGGACGGCTTCGTCGGCCTCAACCTGGGCTCCTCGGCCGCCCAGTCGGTCATCCTGATGGCCGTCGTCGTCCTGCTCACCATGCTGCAGTTCCGCTTCGCCGAGAAGAGGGTCACGTATTGAGCGACGCCCGCACGACGACCGCCACCGTCATCGACGGCGCCGCGGTGGCCGCCCGGCCGCGGCCGACCGTCACCGTCCTGTCGGCCGAGCGCGAGCGGCCCCGGCGGCCCTTCGACTGGACGACGCTGCTCGTGCACGCCGCGCTGCTGCTGTCGGTGGCGGTGATCGCCTTCCCGCTCTACTACGCCTTCGTGATCTCCACCCAGGCCCTCGACGAGGTCATCCAGAAGCCGCCGCGCCTGCTGCCCTCCACGCACCTGGTCGAGAACTACGTGCAGGCCTGGCGCACCTCCGGCATGGCCCGGCTGCTGGTGAACTCGGCGATCGTCGCCATCGGCGTCGCCGTCGGCAAGATCTCCATCTCGATGCTGTCGGCGTTCGCCATCGTCTACTTCCGCTTCCGCGGCGCCTCGCTGGTCTTCTGGATGATCTTCCTCACGCTGATGCTGCCGATCCCCGTGCGGATCCTGCCGACCTACGAGGTCGTCGGCGACCTGGGCTGGCTCAACACCTACGCCGGGCTCACGGTGCCGCTGATGGCCTCGGCGACGGCGACATTCCTGTTCCGGCAGTTCTACCTCACGATTCCCAACGAGCTGGCCGAGGCCGCCCAGCTCGACGGCGCGGGTCCGCTGCGCTTCCTGATCTCGTTCCTGCTGCCGCTGTCGTGGGCCAACATCGCCGCGCTGTTCGTCGTGCTGTTCATCTACGGCTGGAACGAGTACTTCTGGCCCCTACTGATCACGAACACCGAGGAGATGCGCACGGTCGTCATCGGCCTGGAGCGGCTGATTCCGCGCTCGGGCACCGAGCTGCCGACCTGGAACCTCATCATGGCCGGCGCGATGATGGCGCTGATCCCGCCGGTGGCGGTCATCCTGTTCATGCAGCGGTGGTTCGTGAAGGGGCTCATCGAGAGCGAGAAGTAGATGCCGACCCGCTACGTCGCCCACCGCGGCGGCGCCGCCCAGTGGCCCGAGAACAGCCTCACCGCGTTCCGCAGCGCGATCGCGCTCGGCGCGCGCCTGCTGGAGCTGGACGTCCACCTCACGGCCGACGGCGAGATCGCGGTGATCCACGATCCCACGCTCGACCGCACGACGACCGGCACCGGTCCGCTGGCCCGCTGCACCGCCGCCGACCTGCGCCGCGCGCGGCTGCGCACGCGCGAGGGCGCGCTCACCGAGGACTGCGTGCCGACGCTGGGCGAGGTGCTGGCGCTGGTGGCGCCGACCGACATCGCCCTGCTCGTCGAGATCAAGACCCCGGGGCCCGCCGTGCGCTACGAGCGGCGCGGCGACGGCGCCGTCGGCGCGGTGCCGGGCCCGCGCTACGAGGGGCTGGAGAGGAAGGTCGTGAGCGCGCTGGCCGCCGCCGGCGTGGCCGCCCGCGCCATCGTGATGGCGTTCAATCCCGCCGTGCTGGCCGAGGTGCGCGTGCTGGCGCCGGCGCAGGCGACGGCGCTGCTGGTGGACGCGCACCACGTGGCGAGCGCCGGCGCACGGCCCGAGGACACGGTGCGCTGGGCCATCGAGGCGCGCGCCAACTTCCTCGGCATCCACCACACCCTCTGCGAGCCGGCGGTCGTGGCCGCCGCCCACGCGGCCGGCCTCGCGCTGGGCGTCTTCACGGTCAACGACGAGGCGACGATGCGCCGGCTGGCCGGCCTCGGCGTGGACGTGATCATCAGCGATCGCGCCGACCTGGTGGCGCGGCTGCAGGCGGGCCCGGGCGCCTGATGGCCGATCGGGGCATGCGGGTCGGGCGCCTCGGCATCCAGACCGCGCTCGCCGGCCTGCTGCTCGTCGCCGGCGTGAGCCCGGCGGCCGCGCCCATGCAGGTCGCCGCGCATCGCGGCGGCGCGGCGCTGGCCCCGGAGAACAGCCTGGCGGCGTTCCGCAACGCGGTCGCGCTCGGCGCCGACGCGCTCGAGTTCGACGTGCACCTGACGTCCGACGGCGAGCCGGTGGTGATCCACGACGCCACGCTGGACCGCACCACGACCGGGCACGGCGCCGTGGGCGATACCACGCTGGCCAAGGTGCGCGCGCTGCACCTGCGCGACCGCGCCGGCGCGGTCACCGCCGAGCGCGTGCCGACGCTCGGCGAGGTGCTCGACGTGGCGGCGGCGTCGCCGTCGATCCAGGTGCTGCCGGAGATCAAGACCGGACCGGGCGGCCGTCGCTATCCTGGCATCGAGGGCCGGCTGATCGCCATGCTGCAGGCGCGCGGCCTGCTGGACGAGCGCGCGACGGTGCAGGCCTTCGAGGACGTGACGCTCAAGCGGCTGCACGAGCTCGAGCCGACGCTGCGCACGATGTTCCTCGTCTCCCAGGGTCGCGTCGCGTCCGCCGGCGTCGAGGCGGTGGAGGCCGTGCGCTGGGCGACCGCGGCCGGCGCCAGCGACCTCGGCATCGACCACCGGCTCGTCGACGCCCGGCTGGTGACCGCCGCGCGCGACGCGCACCTGCGCGTGGCCGCCTGGACGGTGAACGAGGAGAGCGAGCTGCGCCGCCTGGCCGACCTCGGCGTCGATTGCGTGATGTCGGATCGTCCCGACCTCGCGCTGACGGTGGTCGGTCGCCCCCCGGCGCGGCGATGAACATCGTCGCGCTCGACCAGGGCACGTCCGGCTCGACGGCGCTCGTCGTCAATGCCGACGGCGCCGTGACCGGCCGCGGCTATGCCGAGCTGCCGCAGCAGTACCCGCGGCCGGGCTGGGTCGAGCACGACCCCGAGCAGATCTGGACGACGACGGTGGAGGCGGCCCGGCGGGCGCTGGCCGCCGCCGGCGTCGGCGGCCGTGACGTCGCCGTCATCGGCATCACCAACCAGCGGGAGACGACGCTGCTGTGGGACCGCGCGACGGGCGCGCCGATCCACAACG
>DASSLH010000343.1:0-2497 GCA_035689625.1 Candidatus Methylomirabilota bacterium
GTCGAGCGGCGCCGACACGTACGGCACGAGCGCGCCGAGATCGGGCGGCGGCGGCGTCAGCGGCAACAGCGGGGCCGCCGCGCCGGCCAGGCCGAGCCAGACCACGCCCAGGACCAGCGCGCGCCTCACGACCGGCGCCCCGTGCGTTTGGGCTCGCTCTTCGGCGTCGCCGCCGGCACGTGCGGCCTCACAGCGGCCACGCGCTGGCGAGCCCAGTCGCGCAGCGTGGCGTCGGGGCTGTTGTTCATGACCGCCTCGTAGGCGGCCAGCGCCGGCTTCCACTGCTTCTGCTCCTCGTGCGCGAGGCCGAGGCCGGCCAGGGCGCGATAGCGCACGTCGGTGTCCACGTCGTTGAGCGCGCCGATCGCCTCGAACGCCTTGGCCGCCTGCGGGAAATGCGCCAGCTTCAGCTCGGACTCGCCGACCTTCAGCAGGCCCTCGGCGCGCACGGCAGTGTCCTCGCTCTGGGCGGCGATCGCGCCCAGCGCGCTGGCCTCTTTGTAGTTCTTCGCGGTGGATGCCTTGCCGGCCAGCTCGAGCGCCAGACGGCGCGTGAGGGGATCCTCGGGGAACTGCGCGCGCAGCTTGCGCCAGGCCGCGTCCTGGTCCCTCGGCTGGCCCAGGCGCGCCGCCAGGCCGGCCGCCTCGTAGTACGCCTCGGCCGTCGGCGGCGTCTGGCTCATCAGCGTCGTGTACGACTGCTGCAGCTGCGCGCGCGTGCCGTACTTCGTGACGCCCTGGGCGATGAGCCGGCGCGCGGCCGGCGCCTGCTCGTGGCCGGGGTTGGCGTCCACGAACGATTGCAGGTCCGCGAGGCCGCCGCGCGGGTCGCCGCTGTTGTACTTCACCCAGCCGAGCCAGAACTGCGCCTCGGGGACCAGCGGCGAGCCCGGGTACTTGCCGGCGAACGTGCTCAGCAGCGGCAGCGCCTCGCCGGGCCGGCGCGCGTCGAAGAGCGCGCGCGCGAGATTGAGCGTCGCCGGCGCGGCCAGCGCGTGCTCGGGCCAGGTCGAGAGGAGCTGGCGGAAGCCGGCCACCGCCGCCTCCGGGTGCTTGAGCTCGAGGTCGCAGCGCGCCACGCCGTAGAGCGCGTCGGGCGCGCGCGGCCCGGCCGCGTCGCTGCGGACGATCTCGTCGTACAGCGCGCGCGCCTCGGCGTAGCGCTTGAGGCGGAACAGCGCCTCGCCCTGCCACAGCCGGGCGTCCTGCTGGTCGGCCGGCGCGGTGAGGCCGGCCTGGGCGCGCGTGATGGCCTCCAGCGCCGACTCCGGATCGTTCAGCGCCAGGCGCGCCTGGCCGAGCATGAGCAGCGCGCGCGGCTGGCGGCTGTCGCCGGGGTACTGCGCGACGAAGCGCTCCAGCGTGCGGCGGGCGACCGGAAAGAAGCGGTCGGCCAGCGCGCGCTCGCCGACCGTGAACAGACGGTCGGCCTCGTCGAGCGCGGAGACAGGGAGAATGGCCGGCAGCAGCGTCAGGAGCGCAGCGAGGGCCGGCACCATCGCCAGGCGGCGCTTCATGCCATCGAGCGTAGCACGTCCATGGTACGGTCAGGGCGTGCGTTTGTGCGTGTTCGACCTCGACCACACGCTCGTGCGGACCCCGCTGGACCTGGCGGCGATGGCCGTGGACATGCGGGCCCACCTGGAGCGCCGCTGCGGGCCGCTGCCGGCCCGGCCCGACCGCTATCGCGTCGGCGAGCTGATCCAGTGGTGCCAGGCCCACGCGCCCGACGTGGAGAAGCCCCTCTGGGAGATCGCGCTCGACCACGAGCGCCGGGCGATGGAGGCGGCCGAGCTGGAGGCCGGCGCCCGGCACGCCATCGAGGGCGCGCGCGCCGCCGGCTTCGCCACCGCGGTGTGGACGAACAACGCGCGCGAGGTCTCGGCCGGCGCCCTCGAGCGCTTCGAGCTGCTCGCGGTCCTCGATCTCGTCGTCACCCGTGACGAGATGCGCGCGCTCAAGCCCGACCCCGACGGCTGGCGCATCATCGTCGAGCACTTCGGCACGCCGCGCGACGCAGTCGTCGTCGGCGACTCCTGGGTGGACGGCGTCGCCGCCACCGCCGCCGGCGTGCCGTTCGTCGCCTACCGCGCGCGCCAGGCCGACCTCGACCGCTGGAACGTCACGCCCGTCGCGCACCTGAGCGATCTCGCCAACTTGCCGGACTGGCTGCGCTCCCGCGATTGAGCGCCACGGTGGACCGGGCATTCAAACGCGTGATGACCGGGCGTTCGGAAGCGTGATGACGGTCGCCGCGCGATCCCGGTGGGGGGTAGCGGGGGGAGCGGCCCTCACGCGATTGAGCGCTGCGGTGGACCGGGCGTTCGGAAGCGTGATGACGGCCGCGACGCGATCCCGGTGGGGGACGGCGGGGGGAGCGGCGGCCTTCACGCGATTGAGCGCTGCGGTGGACCGGGCGTTCGGAAGCGTGATGACGGCCGCGACGCGATCCCGGTGGGGGACGGCGGGGGGAGCGGCGGCCTTCACGCGATTGAGC
>DASSLH010000344.1:0-3143 GCA_035689625.1 Candidatus Methylomirabilota bacterium
GCGCCCGGCCTCGGTGGTGGCCATCTCCGGCCGCCGGGCCAGCGTCTCCAGCATCTGCACGACGGCGTCGTGGCGCAGCATCTCGGTGTTGATGATCAGCTCGTAGAGCACCGTGTCGGCGATGTCGACCTCGTACAGGTAGCGCATGCGACCGGCCTTCTCGGCGTCGTCCCGGCGCACGAACTCGGCGGCCGCTCGGGGATTGGGCGTCTCGCCGGTCATGCTGGCCACCCGCTTGATCCACTGCTTGACCCGGTGCTCGAACGGCGCGATCAGCCGCACGCGCAGCACGTGCGGCACCCCGCGCAGCAGCCACTGGCCGCCGCCGCGCATCAGCACGGCGTTGTCCAGCTCGGCCAGCTCCAGCAGCGTGGTCTGCAGCACGGTGATGTGGTGCCGGGTCTCGGTGTCGAAGCGCTCGAAGAACGTCGGCTTGGACTCGTCGAGGTGCGAGAGCTTGTCCTCGTCGAGGCCGTAGCGCCGCACGGCGTCCTGCAGCAGCTCCTGATCGACGTAGCGGTACCCGAGGCGCTGGGAGAGCGCCATGCCGATCTCAGGTCCGCCGGCCCCCTTCTGCGACGAGACGATGACGATTGCCATGGCTCACCCCCGCCGGTACTTGTCCTTCAGCGCCGTCGGCGCGATCGCGATTCGCTTCCCCGCCACGTCGTCCAGGACGTAGACCTCGTCCGTCAGCGACCCGCTCGCGAAGACCTCGAAGACGTCGAGCGCGGTCTCGAGCGTGCCGTCCGGCTTGTCCGCCATCAGCGCTTCCACCGCCGCCCGCGCGAGCCTGGTCATCCGGTCCTCCCCCGAGTGGCGCCCAGCCTACCCGAGCCGGTGGCCGGCTGCCAGCCGCGGGGCGTCAGCCCGCGCGCCGGTCGCTCTCGCCGCGCGCCGGCGGTGTCGCCCGGGCCGGCGGCGCCCGCTCGAGCTCGGGCACGAACGAGTACGCCGGCCACGGCCCCGTCGGCACGACGGCCACGCCGTCGGCGTGCGAGGCCACGGGCGCGATGCGGGCCAGGAAGGCCGGCAGCTCCGCCCGGGGCACCAGGAAGGCGATGGACACGGCGACGTTGTCGCTGGCGCCGACGGCGCGGTACTTCCAGTGCGGCAGCGCGGCGCGCTCCACGACGGCGTCGGCCAGCGCCTGCAGCGCCGGCGCGGCCACGCCGCGGTCCAGGCGCAGCAGCTTCACGCTCATCTCCACGCGGTCGCGCACGGTCTCCAGCGCCGACGCGATCGTCGCGCGATGCCCGGTCAGCCAGTCCACCAGCGCGCCGGACGGCACCGCAGTGCCGTAGGGCAGGGGCAGCAGCGCGGCGGCGTCCATGACGGTGGCGACGATCTCCTGGTGAACGGCGAGCGTGCGGGGGTTGGCGGGCGGGATGCTCTCGAGGAGGCTGCCGAGGACCACGATGTCGTGCACGCGGCGCGGCACGACCGACGCGTCGCCGAGCCCGCTGGTCGGCGGCCGCCAGGCGGCCGGGATCCGATCGACGATCGCGTACAGGTAATGATTCACACCGGCAGCCGCCCTCCCGGCCCGGCCTATCAAGTGGCACAGAATGTAATGGTGGCCCGGCAGCAGGTCAAGGGCCGCGATCGCGTGTGCCATAATCGAGCAGTTGTGACGCACCGACGGGCCGCGCGTCCGGTCGTCCTCGCCGCGCTGCTGCTGGCCGCCGGCGCGTCGGCCGCGCCGGCGCCGGGCGCCCCGCCCCTGCCTGCGCACACGCCCACCGCCGCCCGCGCCCGCGTGGAGGGGGTCACCGAGCACGCCTCGCTCGCCGTGAAGGCCGACGGCAAGCCGTTCGTCACGCGCCGCGAGGTGTTCGAGTTCCTGCTCGATCACCCCGACTTCGCCACCCACGTCACGCGCGCGCTGAAGCTGGCGCGCTACAGGATCTGGCGGACCCCGGGCGGGCTCGGCATCGACGACGGCTGGGGGACGGTGGGCACCTTCGAGACGGTCTGGTCGGCGGCTGGCGTGCGCCTGATGTACGCCCGCGGCGTCTACCAGCACAAGATCCTGCCCGACATCCGCGGGCAGGCCGTCGTCGTGATCGACTACGGCGTCCACCCGGTGGGCGAGGGGCGCAGCCAGATCAACGCGGCCGTCACCGGCTACGTGAAGCTCGACAGCCGCGTGCTGTCCATGGCGAGCCGGCTGGCGTCCTCGGTGGCGACGGCCAAGGGCCAGAAGGAAGCCCGCAAGCTCGTCGAGCTCTTCGCGGACACGACGAAGGCGATCGACAAGGATCCCGCCGGCGTGTTCGACAAGGTCCGGCAGCGTCCCGACGTGCCGCCGCGCGAGCTGGAAGACTTCCGGCGGCTGCTCAACCTCCCGAGCGCCGCCCGCTGACCCGACGACCGCGGCCCTGCTCGCGCAGCGCGCGACGCAGCCGCGTCTCCGCCTCGGCGTGGTGTGGACGCGCGGCCAGGAACGCGCGCGCGGCCTCCTCCAGCGCCGCCCACCGGCCCTGCGCCTCCAGCGCCTGCCAGAGATCGAAGTGCGCCTGGGCGGCCTCGAAGCTGAGCGCGATGACCGCGCGGGCCGCCGCTTCCGCCTCCGCCCAGCGCGCGCCGGCGAGCAGCACGCGCGCGAGCCCGGACGCGGCGGCCAGCGAGTCGGGCTTGAGCCGCAGCGCCTCCCGATAGGCGCGCTCGGCGTCCTCGCGCCGGCCCGCCTCGCTGAGCAGCTCGCCGAGGTCGCAGTGCGCGCGCACGTAGTCGGGCTTGAGCCGGATCGCCGACTCGAACGCCGCCTGCGCCTCGGCGTGACGGCCCTGCCAGTAGAGCGACACGCCGAGCCCGCGCTGCAGCGCGGGATGATCCGGACGCCTGGCCAGTGCCTCGCGGTAGGCGGCCTCGGCCTCGGCGTGACGGCCCTGGCGGCCCAGGCCGAGGGCGACGTTGGCGCGGGCGCGCAGGTGATCGGGCTCCAGCGCGAGGGCGTCGCGCAGCGCGCGCTCCGCCTCGGCGTGGCGGCCCTGGCGGCCGAGGGCGACGCCGAGCTCGTAATGCAGGTCGGCGTCCTCGGGCCGCAGCGCGACCGCGCGGCGCAGCGCGGCCTCAGCCTCGGCGTACTCGCGGAGGGCGCCGAGCGCGATGCCGTGCCCGGCGTGCAGGTCGGCGTCCTC
>DASSLH010000345.1:0-3075 GCA_035689625.1 Candidatus Methylomirabilota bacterium
CCATCGAAAGTGCAAACACTAACCCGAGTCCGGACACGCTAGAGCGGGCTCAGGCGCACCGAGACGCCGGCCGTCTCGCCGTGGCGCGACTCGATCTCGTCCAGCGCGGCCAGCATCGCCGCGCGGGCGGGGCTGGCGGCGGCGGCGTCGTCCTCGTAGATCGCCAGCGAGAGGAACTCGCGGCCGGCGAGGTGCTCGCGGTAGCCCCAGACCTCGAGCAGCCCGGTGAGCGTGGGCGCCTGCTCCTCGTGCACCCGGATGAGCTCGCGCCGCAGCAGCCCTTCCTCGCCGTCGCGGGCGACACAGCGGCGCAGGAACAGCGGCACGTCAGCCGTTCGCGAGGATGTCGATCAGCAGCGCGGGGTCGATGTTGCCGCCGGAGAGCACGATGCCGACGCGCGCGCCCTTGGCCAGCGGCAGGCGGCCACCCATGACCGCCGCCGCCGGCACCGCGCCGGTCGGCTCCACCACGATGCGCGCGCGCAGCGCCAGGAACCGCACGGCCGCGCGCACCTCGGCGTCGCTGACGAGCAGGATGTCGGTGAGGTTCGCCTTCAAGATCGGAAACGTCAGCGCGCCCGGCGTGGTGAGGCGGATGCCGTCGGCGATCGTGGGCGGCGGTGGGATCGTCACGCGCTCGCCGCGGCGCAGCGACAGGTAGGTGTCGTTGGCGGTGTCCGTCTCCACGCCGAAGATCTGCACGCCGGGGAACAGGGCGCGGGCCACCGTGGAACAGCCAGCCATGAGGCCGCCGCCGCCCACCGGCGTCAGCAGCGCGTCGAGCGAGGGCACGTCCTCCAGCAGCTCGAGCGCCGCCGTCCCCTGCCCGGCCATGATCGCCGTGTCGTCGTAAGGCGGCACCAGCACCCGCCCGGTGCGCGCGACGACGTCGGCGGCGATCTTCTCGCGGTCGTCGCGCTGGCGATCGTAGAAGACGATCTCGGCGCCGTAGTTGCGCGTGGCCTCCAGCTTCAGCGCCGGCGCGTCGCGCGGCATGCAGATGATCGCGGTGGTACCGACCATGCGGGCGGCCAGCGCCACGCCCTGGGCGTGGTTGCCCGACGAGAACGCCACCACGCCGCGCGCGCGCTCCTCGGGCGTCAGCGTCAGCAGCTTGTTGAGCGCGCCGCGGATCTTGAAGGCGCCGGCCCGCTGCAGGTTCTCGCACTTGAAGAAGACGCTGTAGCCGGTGAGGTCGTCGAAGGACTGCGAGGAGATCACCGGCGTGCGGTGGATGCGGGCGCCGAGGCGGCGCGCGGCGGCGCGGACGTCGTCGAGCGTGAGCACTCCGGGCATGGCGGCCGATTATGCCGCGCGCGCCCCGACGCCGCAAGGCGGCGCTATACTGGTCGCCATGCGTGCGCTGGCCGGGCTCCTCGTCGCCGTCGTGCTGCTCGCGGGCTGCTCCGTGATCTCCATCGATCTCACGCCGCGCGTGCGTCCGCTCCAGGAGGAGACCGTCGAGGGACAGGGCGAGGCCAAGATTCTCATGATGGACGTCTCCGGCTTCATCTCCGACGAGGCGCCCACCAGCATCCTCAGCATCGGCACGCCGCCCCCGCGGGTCCCCATGCTGGTGCGGCTGCGCGAAGAGCTCAAGAAGGCGCAGAAGGACCCCAAGGTGCGCGCGCTGGTCGTGCGGATCAACAGCCCCGGCGGCACCGTCACCGCCTCCGACATCATCTACCGCGAGCTGCAGGCGTTCCGGAAGGCGACCGGCATGCCCATCGTCGCCTCGATGATGGACGTGGCCGCCTCCGGCGGCTACTACGTCGCGCTGGCCGCCGACACGATCGTCGCCCACCCGACGACGGTCACCGGCTCGATCGGCGTGATCATGCTCAGCCTCAACGCCGAGGGGCTCATGCAGAAGCTCGGCCTGGCCTCCACCGCGATCAAGTCGGCCGAGCACAAGGACATGGGCAGCCCGTTCCGCTCCCTCACGCCCGAGGAGCGCGCGATCTTCCAGTCGATCATCGACGACCTGCAGCGGCAGTTCGTCTCGAAGGTCGTGGAGCGCCGCGGGATCCCCGCCGCCACCGCCGCCGGGCTGGCCGACGGCCGCGTGTACACCGCCGAGCAGGCGCTGGCCCACCACCTGGTCGACCGCATCGGCTACGTCGACGACGCGGTGGCGCTGGCCCGCAAGGCGGCCGGCCTCGAGGAAGCGCGGGTCATCGTCTACAAGCGCCCGCGCGAGTACCGCGCCACCTACTACGCCAAGGCCGAGGCTGAGGCCGGCTCGCTCGCCACGCTGTCGCAGCTGGCCGGCATGACCGGGCCAGGGCCCAAGTTTCTGTATCTCTGGGCGCCGTAATCCCCCCGGCCGACCACGCGCATCTCGCTGGCAAGCGGATTGCGGACATCCTCCCCTGAGGAATCCACACAGGGAGGATGGCAATGCGTGCAGTGACGACGGCAATCGTGGGGGTGGCGCTGGCGGCTGCGCTGGCGGCGTGCGCGACCCCGCAGGGCGCCTATCTCAACAAGGACGAGCCCGAGAACCGCCTGCTCAGCTCGCAGATGGGCTGGACCGGCCGGGTCGCGCGGGTCGACCAGCCGCAGCAGGTGATCGTGCTCGACAACGGTCAGATGTACCGTATCGGCGACAACCCGGTCTACGTCAACGGCCAGCCGGTGGCGCTGAATGCCGTGCAGCCGGGCAGCACGGTGGTCATCACCTCCGCCACGCCGGTGTACTACCAGAACGGTCAGTACGTCGCGGTCTCGCCGGTCCCCGCCCCCGGCCCCGTGGTCGCCGCGCCCAGCGCCGTCACGACCGCGCCCGGCACGACCGTGACGACCGCGCCGGCGGTGACGACGCCGGCCCGCATCTACGGGCGCGTCACCGACGTGGATCGCCACGAGATTCGCGTGCGCACCGACGACGGCCGCTCCTTCGAGATGCGCGTGCCGGCCGGCACGGTCATCCACAAGGGCGATCCCGTCATGATCGAGCTCGGCGCCGCCTCGCCGGCGGCCTTGCCGCGCTGAGCCCCGGCCTGCTGACGGCGGCGAGGGCCGCCCCCGCCGCCGTCAGTGGCCCGTCCATCGCGGCGGCCGCTTGGCGAAGAA
>DASSLH010000346.1:0-5683 GCA_035689625.1 Candidatus Methylomirabilota bacterium
TCTACCGCAAGACCGGACCGGCGCGCGTCTTCGTGCGCGAAAAAGACGCCATCGCCGCCATCAAGAATCCCGGCGCGGGCGGCATCAAAGCGGGTGACGTGCTCGTGTTGATCTGTCGCGGACCGCTCGGCGCCGGCATGGAGGAGATCTACCAGATCACTGCGGCGCTGCGGCACCTGTCCTGGGGCAAGCAGGTCGCGGTCGTGACCGACGCGCGCTTCTCCGGCGTGTCCACTGGCGCCTGCATCGGCCACGTCGGGCCGGAGGCGCTGGCCGGCGGCCCCCTCGGGCGCGTGCGCGACGGCGACGTGATCGAGATCGTCGTGGACCGCAATCGCCTGGAGGGCAGCGTGAACCTCGTCGGCGAGGCCGGCGTCCGCACGAGCGCCGAGGAGGGCGCCCGGCTCCTCGCGCGGCGCCCGCCGCGCCCGGACCTGGGGCCCGATCCCGACCTCGCGGACGACACGCGGCTGTGGGCGGCGCTGCAGCAGGCCGGCGGCGGCACCTGGGGCGGCTGCGTGTACGACGTGGACGCCATCGTTCGAGCGTTCGAGCGGCGGTGACACCGGCGCTGGCCGAGGTCGCCCGCCTCTTCCTCAAGCTCGGCGTCATCGGCTTCGGCGGCCCGGCCGCGCACATCGCGCTCATGCGCGAGGAGGTCGTGCGCCGCCGCCGCTGGCTGAGCGACGAGCGCTTCCTGGACCTGGTCGGGATGGCCAATCTCATCCCGGGCCCGACCTCCACCGAGATGTCCATCTACCTCGGCTACCTGCGGGCGGGCTGGGCGGGCCTGATGGTCGGCGGCGCCTGCTTCATCGGGCCCGCCATGCTGCTGGTGCTCGGGGCCGCCTGGCTCTACGTGCGCTACGGCGCCACGCCCGCCGCGACCGCCGCGCTCTACGGCATCACGCCGGTCATCATCGCGATCGTCGGGCAGGCGATGTGGGGGCTGGCGCGCACGGCGGTGAAGGGCCCGTTGCTGGCCGTCGTCGGCGTGGTGGTGCTCGCGCTGGGGCTCGCCGGCGTGAACGTCCTGGTGCTGCTGCTCGGCGGCGGCGTGCTCGTCATGCTGCTGCGCGCCGGTCGTCGCGCTCTCGCCGCCGGCGCGCTCGCCGCCGCGGTCGTCATGCCCGGCCCCGCCGCGGCCGGGGCGGGGACGGCGCCGGTCACGCTCGGCGCGCTGTTCGGGACGTTCCTCAAGATCGGTGCCGTGCTCTACGGCAGCGGTTACGTGCTGCTGGCGTTCCTGCGTCACGACTTCGTGGACCGCCTCGGCTGGCTCAGCGATCGGCAGCTGCTCGACGCCGTCGCCGTCGGCCAGTTCACGCCGGGGCCGGTGTTCACGACCGCGACGTTCATCGGCTACCTGCTGGCCGGGCTGCCGGGCGCGCTGCTGGCGACGCTGGCGATCTTCCTGCCCTCGTTCGTGTTCGTCGCGCTCAGCCAGCCGGTGCTGCCGCGGCTGCGCGGCAAGCCGGCGACCGCCGCGTTCCTCGACGGCGTCAACGTCGCCGCGGTCGGGCTGATGGCGGCGGTGACTTGCCAGCTGGCGCGGGCGGCGATCGTGGACGGCTTCACCGCGCTGCTGGCCCTCGTCGCGCTGGCGCTGCTGCTGCGCATGCGGCTGAACTCGGCCTGGCTGGTCGGCGGCGGCGCGGCGGCGGGACTGCTCTACCGCGCGTTGGTCGGCTGAGCACCCTCAGGCGGCCCGCTCGGCCGCGGGCTCGGCCAGGCAGCGGCACCACGCCCCGCATCGGCGGCAGGCCTGGGCGCAGGCGGCCATCACCGCGTCGTCTCGCTCCAGGGACGGCCCCGCGGCGGTGACATGTGGCAGTGCGGAGCAAAGTCGCGGCCAGCGGCCGTGTATCCTTGATCCATGGCCCGTACGCGCGCAGACGTGGACTACTACGCGGCGCTCGGCGTGACGCCGGCGGCGAGCGAGGACGAGATCCGGCGCACGTTCCGGCGCCTGGCCCTGCAGTGGCACCCCGACCGCAACCCGGGCGACCCGCGCGCCGAGGAGCGCTTCAAGGAGATCAGCGAGGCCTACGCCGTCCTCATGGACCCGGCCAAGCGACGGGCCTGGGAGGCCGCGCGGCGCGGCGGTGCGCCCGGCGGCTTCGGTCCATCGCGCGAGGACGTGTTCCGGGACCTGTTCAACGACCCGCGGGCCAGCGCGATCTTCGAGGACCTGGCCCGCGAGCTCTCGCGGCTGGGGCTCCGCGTGGAGCGCAGCGACTTCGAGCGCACGCTGTTCGGCGGTCGGGTCGTGGTCACCGGCAACGTGTTCGTGGTCTCGCCCTGGCGGGTGCTGGGCCGCGTCGCGCGCACGGCGCTGGGCGCGCTCGGCCGCCGGCTGCTTGGCCTGCCGGTCCGCAGCCAGGAGGCTACGCGCAGCGACGTGACGTTTCCGCTGCGGCTCACCGCCGCCGAGGCCGACCGCGGCGGGCGCAAGCGCGTGACGCTGCACCGCGCGGACGGCGACGACGAGGTGCTGGTGACGATTCCGCCCGGCGTGAGGGCAGGCACGCGGCTGCGGCTGCGCGGCAAGGGCCGCGCGCGGGGATCGGGCCCGCGGGGCGACGCCTACCTGGTCGTCGAGGTCGCCGGCTGAGCGTCAGCCGCGCCGGGGCAGGACCACCCGTGCCTCGCCGGCGGCGATCGTCTCGCCGCGCTGGTTGACGGCGCTCACCGCCAGCGTCACCTCGCCCCGTCCGTCGACCACCGCCGTCGCGCTCACGCTCCCGCGGCACCATGTCGTGTCCCCGATGAGGTTGTGGCGGCGCACCTGCACGGTGAGCCGGGCCAGCGCGCCGGCGTCCCCCATCCAGTTCGTCACGAGGTGGCCGAGCCAGGCGACGCGCTCGGGACCGTAGTCGTACGCGGCCGGCACGCCGACGGCGCGGGCGAGGGCGTCGTCCCAGTGCACGCGCTCGGGCGGCTCCGGCACGCCGAACGCGTTCGGGATGCCGAGGGCGGGATGGCGCTCGAACAGGTCGAACGCCAGGCCGTGGGCCCGCACGTAGAGACTGCCCCAGCCCTGCACGAAGGCGACGATCGAGGTCACGGTCAGGGGGCCCTTGACGACCTCGGCCAGCGCCTCGCCGACCTTGACGTCCTCGAAGTAGCGCGGCTCGGCGCCGCGCGCGCGCTCGGCGCGGTACGCGCGCCGGATGCGCTCGATCTCCTCGGCGGGGTAGCGCGTTGGCTCTGCCGGCGCGTACTTCTTGCGCTCGCGGGCGGTGTCGCGCTCGGTGCGGAAGCACCAGGAGTCGGCCTCGCAGACGACGCCGCCGGCGTCGTCGGCGAACCTCGTGCGGTAGGTCTGCTTGATCGCGCGCCGGGCGAACGCCGAGGGCTTTTCCTCGAGGTCGAGCAGGACGCTCTCGCCGACGAGGCGCTCGCCCTCGCGGATGGCGCGCCGCCAGCGGAAGTCGGTGCCGCCGTACATCGCGTGGATGCCGGGCAGGCCGCCGACGTAGCCGGACACGATGCGGTCCATCGCGAACAGGATCGTCGGCGGCGCCACGCCGGCGGCGACCCAGTAGGGGTTGCGGTCGCCGATGCCGTGCGCCCAGTGGCGGATGGCGTCGCGGCTGGCCACCTCGATGTACGGCTCCGGGCGCGGGACCGGCTGCCCCAGCCGCGCGCGCAGCGCGGCGAGCGCCTCCTCGGTGATCGTCGGAAACGGTTGGAAGGTCATCCTGCCTCCTGGCCGGAGCGGCCGCGCGCGCGGAGCGCGTGGCGATCGATCTTGCCGGCGGGGGTGCGCGGCAGCGCGTCCACGAACTGCACGACGCGCGGGAACTCGTGGGCCCCCAGCCGCGCGCGCACGTGCGCCTGCAGCTCGGCGGCCAGGGCGGCGTCGGCGCGCCGGGCCACGATCCACGCCTGCGGCACCTGGCCGCGGCGCTCGTCGGCGACGCCCACGACGGCGGCCTCGCGCACGTCGGGATGCGCGAGCAGCGCGCGCTCGATCTCGAGCGCGCGCCGCGTCCAGCCGGCCCGGATGATGATGTCGTCGGAGCGGCCGCCGTGATGGATGTAGCCGTCGGCGTCCATGACGCCGCGGTCCTTGACGAGGAACCACACGCCCTTGCGCCGCACAGCGATCTCGCCTGGCTGGCCGGCCGGCAGCGGCCGGCGCGTCTGCGCGTCCACGATGGCCACCTCCCAGCCCGGCGCCGGGCGGCCGAGCGCGCCGCGCCGCACCTGGTAGCCCTCGAAGCCCGGGTAGTTGACGATGATGACGCCGACCTCCGTGCTGCCGTAGATGCCGCACGGGGTGATCCCGAGTGCGCGCTCGATCCAGTCCCACGTCGCCTCGTCCATCGGCTCGCCGGTGTACGTGCACTTCGTGAGAGACAGCCCCGCGCGGCTCGCGAGCCCCGACTCGCGCAGCAGCCGGTAGACAGTAGGCGCCGCTGCGAAGTTCGTGATGCGGAACGCGCCCAGCGCCTCGCGCAGCCGGAGCGCGTCGAAGCGGCCCGAGTAGGCGCCGGCGGCCAGGCCGAGGGCCAGCGGGCTGATGGTGCCGTGCCAGAGCCCGTGGCCCCAGGCGGGTGACGAGGGACAGAAGTAGCGATCGTCCTCGGTGAGGCCGAGGCCGTAGAGCGCGGCGATCATCAGCGTGACGACCGCGCGGTGCGTGTGGCGCACGGCCTCGGGCAGCGCGCGCGTCGTGCCCGAGGTGTACTGCAGCACCGCGAGGTCGTCGGGCGCCGTGGCCGGCGCGTAGGTGGCGGCCTCGCGCGCCAGCGTGGCCTCCACGTCGGCGTCCAGGCGCAGCACGCGCAGCCCGGGGCGTGCGAAGCGGCCGGGGTCGGCGTCGGCGCCGACCAGCAGCAGCCGGGCGCCGGAGTCGTCCAGACGCGGCGCCAGCGCGTCGGGCCCGAAGAGCGTGAACAGCGGCACGGCCACGGCACCCCGCTTGAGCGTGCCGAAGAGCGCGCCGTAGAAGGGCAGGGAGGGCTCGAGCAGCAGCCCGACGCGGGCGCCGGGCTCGACGCCCTCGCGCTCGAGGAAGCGCGCGAAGCGCGACGACCAGGCGGCGAGGTCCTCGAAGCTCCACTCCTCGCGCCGGCCGTCGGCGAACTGCAGGCGCAGCGCGGTGCCGCGGCCCGGCCAGCGATCCACGCACTCGTGGGCAAGGTTCAGCCGCTGGCGGTCGCCGTCCACCCGCCGCCACAGCGACGACCACTCGAACGACTGCACCACGTCGGGATAGCGCCGCGCGCTCACCGGCCGATCTTGCCACGGCTCGGCACCCGCGGGTACAGTTGCCGCACTATCGTCCGGGAGGCCGACATGCCCGTCACTGCGCTCGAGCTCGAGTCCCGCGCGCCCGTCCTCGAGGGCCGGCCGTTCGGCGCCGCCGGCGCTTACGAGAAGCTCGCCGGCACGCTGCGCTTCGCCGTCGACCCCGCGCACCCGCTCAACGCCCAGATCACCGACCTCGCGCGCGCGCCGCGCGGCGCCGACGGGCGCGTGCACTTCGCCGGCGACTTCTACCTGCTGCGGCCGGCGGACCCGGCGCGCGGCAACCGCCGGCTGCTGCTCGACGTGCCCAACCGCGGGCGCAAGGTCGCGCTCGGCATGTTCAACAGCGCCGTGCGCGTGACCGATCCGAGCACCGCCGAGGATTTCGGCAACGGCTTCCTCATGCGGCACGGCTACACGGTCG
>DASSLH010000347.1:0-8254 GCA_035689625.1 Candidatus Methylomirabilota bacterium
CCGACGCGCAGGGTCAGCAGGCGGAGCAGGAAGCCGCCGGCGACGGTGAGCACGAGCGCGATCACGCCGACCGCGTCGCGCGCGCCCGGCGCCAGCGCCGCCAGCGCGGCGAGCAGCGCGGGCACGACCGTGCCGGCGAGCACCGCGCCGGCCCAGTAGAGGACCCCGTAGGTCGAGAACAGCCGCGCCAGCGCCTCCGTCTTGCCCGGCGTCGTCGTCCTCGTCGTCACGTGCCAGAGCATCGTGGCCAGCAGCAGCACGGCGGAGCCGGCCAGCAGCCAGCACTCGCGCTCCTCGATCGGCGTGCCGGCGAGCGTCTGCAGGATCATCACGGTCGCCATGGACATCGCCAGCGAGGAGAGCACGAACTGCGCGGGCACCGCCCACGAGCGCCAGAACGTGACGGCGGCCTTGTCGGCCAGCACGAGCCCCGCGTAGACGATGACGATCGCGGCCGCGGCCAGCGCGACGCCCTCGATGGCGCCGCCGACGCCGGTGGACGCCCAGGCGTCCCACGGCAGCCAGGCCAGCGGCCGGGCGGCGCCGAGGGCGAGGCCAGGCGCGATCAGCGCGGCGCCGAGCACGACGAAGACGAAGTCGGCGATGGCGCCGCGGCTGATCCAGCTGGTGCCGGGCTTGAGCACCGCGCGCAGGAAGCGCCACGGCCGGCCGAGGCTCCAGATGAGGATCAGGCCGCCGACGCTGATGACGGCGAACGACACGAGGTCCAGCAGCGGCAGGCCGAGCCAGACGCCGAGGCCGCGCTCCAGGCGCAGGAGGCGCGCCAGCAGGAAGATGCCGCCGCCGATGCCCATCAGCGTGAACCACGTCGCGTGGTAGAGGTCCCACTCGTGCTGCAGCACGGCCGGCATCAGCGCGATCGGCCGCATCGGCAGCGAGGCCGCGGGCGGGCGCGTGCTCACCGCGCTCATTCGGTGATGTAGAACAGCGAGGGCTTCAGGTTCAGCTCCTCCAGCAGGACGCCGGGCCGGTGCTCCTCGCGCAGCTTGCTGACGTTGCTGCCCGGATCGTCGAGGTCGCCGAAGTGCATGGCGTTGGCGATGCAGGAGCTGACGCACACCGGCGTGTACTCGGGATCGACGCCGGGCGTGGCGCCGGCCGGGGCCTTGTCCACGCGGTGCTTGCAGAACGTGCACTTGCTCATCACGCCGTGGCGGTCGGGATCGCGCGCGGCCTGCTCCGACGGCGTCGGCGTGCCGAAGTACCAGCCCGGGTCGTGGATCATGTGGCGCGCCCGGTAGGGACAGGCCATCTCGCAGTAGCTGCAGCCGATGCACATGTCGTACTGCACGAACACGATGCCGTCCGGCCGCTGCTGGCTGGCGCCGGTCGGGCACACCGGCACGCAGGGCGGCTCGGCGCAGTGCTGGCAGCCCATCGGCAGGAAGGTGCGGCGCACGTCGGGATAGTCGCCGACCTCGACGTCCACCACGTGGCGCCAGAAGATGCCGGGCGGCAGCGCGTTCTCCTCGTGGCAGGCGATCGTGCACGTCTGGCAGCCGACGCACTTGCGCAGGTCGATGACCATCCCCCAGCGCATCAGCGCTCCCCGTGGCGCGCGCGGTAGACCTTCACCCGCACCAGGTCGCTGCCGCTGCCGGTGGCGTCGATCAGCGAGAGGTCGATCGGCTCCAGCGCGTTGAGGTTGGGCATCTCCAGCTCGGAGGCGACGGGCGTCGCCCAGTGGGCGAACTGGCCGATGGCGACGACCACGTCGGGCCTCACGCCGGCGCGGAGCATGGCGACACCTCGCTGCTTGCCGATCGGCGATTCCACCCAGATCTCGTCGCCGTCGGCGATGCCGTGCAGCGCCGCCATCTTGGCGTTCAGCATGACGGCGAAGTGCCCCTTCACGTGCCGGGCCATGTCGGCCATGATGGGCAGCGAGGCCTGCGAGCCCCACGAGTACTGCATGCTGCGGCTGGTCAGCAGCCAGAGCGGGTAGTCCTCCGGCTTCTTGCCGTTGCGGCGCGCGATGTCGATCCAGATCTCCGGGAAGTCCTTCCAGGGCGGCAGCGCGCTGTACTCCTCGAGCTGCGTGTCCCACCAGCGGATGTCCTGCTCGTGCAGCCGGTTGCGCAGCTCCTCGCCGATGCGCTTGAGCCGCTCCTGGTACGGCAGCTCGTAGCGCAGCCCTTTCTTCACCATCTCCGGGTGCAGGTACCAGTTCACGCGCGAGAACGGCACCAGGAAGACGCCGTGCTCGCTGAACCAGGCGAGATCGCGCTCCTCGCTGCCCTTCGACAGCGCCAGCGTGGCCGCCCGGCACGCCCGGTCCCAGATCTCCGCCGAGGTGTGCGCGCGCGAGGGCTCCAGGCTCACGTCGTACTGCGGCGTCTTCAGCGGCACGCCGAGGGCGACGCCGCGGTTGAGCGCCTCGTTGTAGCGCTCGAGCAGGCCGAGCCGCCGCGAGAGCTCGGTGCCGACGTCGGTGAGGTCGCGCGTATCGAACGGCGAGTCCGTCACCGGCTGGCGCAGGGCGACGCCCTGGTGGTCCCAGTACGACTCGATGTACTTGGTGGCGCCGACGCGGAAGAGCTGGTAGGCCTCCAGGTCCGTCGCGTCGGGCAGCAGCACGTCGGCGAACCAGTTCGTCTCGTCCTGCGTGTAGGCGAACGCCGCCACGAACGGGAAGCGCTTGAGCTTGGAGATCACCAGGTCGGTGTCCCAGCAGGAGATCGCCGGGTTGCTGCGGCCCACGATCCACACCTCGGGCGGCGTGGGCTCCGGCCACTTCGGCGGCGGATCGCCCATGAACAGCCACGGCAGCTGCGCCGGCGACAGCGCGCCCGACCACGAGCCGTCGGAGACGAGCGGCACCAGCGTCTTGTGCGCGCTGCGGCTGGTGGGCCGCGCCTGCCAGTCCTTCTTGGACGTCGGGTTCAGCGGCTGGGACATGAAGCCGTCGGGCCCCGGCCGCACCGACTCCATGCGGTTGGACGACGGCCGGTTCAGGCGGATCGTGGTGCCCAGGATGCCGCCCGGCACCTCGAGGGCGCCGACCAGCGCGGCCAGCAGCGTGCGCGCCCAGCAGCACTCGTAGCCGCCCCAGCCGTTGTTGACCGACTTGCCGAGCACGATCGCGACCGGCCGCAGCGGCAGCGTCAGGCCATCGACGTCCATCGTGGCGCCCACGCGCGCGTGCTCCAGGTACTCGCGCGTGACCTCGCGGATCGTCTCGGCCGGCACGTCGGAGACCTTGGCCGCCCACTCCGGCGTGTAGGGCCGCACGTGCTCGCGCAGCAGCGCGAACGACGGCCGCGCGACGGCGGCGGCGTGCTCGATCACCTGCTCGTCGGGACCGACCTCGACGCCGGCCACGGTGAACTCGCCCTCCAGCGTGTACGCCTCGACGTCCGTCGCGTCGAAGGCGACGGCGGCGCCGCGCTTGGCGTCCCAGACCAGCGGCTTGCGGGAGGCGGCGTCGCGCACGTAGTAGCCGCTGGGCCCGACGAGGTACGGCGCGTTGGTCATCCGGCTCAGGAAGTCCACGTCGCAGACGCGCTGCCACTCGTGCTCGTGCAGCACGCCGTGCAGGATCGCGTAGAGCACGGCGGCGTCGGTCTTGGGCTTGATCGGCACCCAGCGCGCGGCCGTGGCGGCCGTCACCGACATGTGAGGCTCGAACTGGATCCAGCGCGCGCCGCGGCCGCGCGCCTCGGCGTGGCGCCAGATGCCGATCACGCCGCCGCTGACGTCGCCGTTGTTGCCGAACGAGAGCACGTACGTCGTGTTCGGCATGTCGGGCGCCACCGTGAACGCGCGATGCCAGAACTCGCCGTACAGGTGCTCGGAGTGCACGCACTTCATGCCCTGGCCGCTGCCGATGCCCTGGTCGAGCGGTCCGCCCCAGGCCGAGAGGAACGCGGGGAAGCCGCCGAGGTAGGCCGGCGCGGTGCCGCCGGCGCCGAAGGTGACCGCCAGCTTGGGATAGCCGTTGTCGTCCACGAAGCCGCTGTCGCGGATCGCGCGCAGCTTGCCGGCCAGCAGGTCGAGCGCCTCGTCCCAGGAGATCGCCACCCAGCCCGGGTCCTCGTCCCTGCCCTTGCGCGGGTTGGTGCGCTTCATGGGCGACTTCACCCGGTTGGGGTTGTAGAGCTTCTGCACCAGCCCGTAGGCGCGCACGCAGGGGCGGCCGCCGGCCGGATGCTCCTTGACGCCGAAGTTGGGCTCGACCTTGACCGCCACGCCGTCCTGGACGACGACGTTGAGCAGGTCGGGGCCGGCCACGCACTGGTAGCAGTACGTCGGCACCTTGCGCGTTTCGGTGGCAGCCACAGGCGGTCTCCCTGCTCCGGATTATACTTGGGCCTCGCCTCCCGCTCATGACTGCCGACATCGCGCCCGAGACCGCGCCGGTCCGTCCCGGCGAGCAGCTCGACGCCGCCCGCCTGCAGGCGTGGCTGCTGCCGCGCCTGGCCGAGGTCTTCCCCGGCGTCGAGGGGCCCCTGACGCTGCTGCAGTTCCCCAACGGCGCCGCCAACCTGACGTACCTGCTCCGCCTCGGCGACCGCGAGCTCGTGCTGCGCCGGCCGCCGATGGGGGAGCTGGCGCCCGGCGCCCACGACATGCGGCGCGAGTTCAAGGTGCTCTCGCACCTGTGGCGCCACTTCGACCGCGCGCCGCGCGCCTACCTGTTCTGCGACGACCACGCGGTGGCCGGCGCCGACTTCTTCGTGATGGAGCGGCGGCGCGGCGTCGTGATCCGCGCCGCGGTGCCGGAGGCGATGCGCGCGCACCACGACGTGGGACGCCGGATCGCGCTCGCGCTGGTGGACGCCATGGCCGACCTGCACGCGCTCGACCCCGCGGCCTGCGGCCTCGGCGACCTCGGCCGGCCGGAGGGCTTCGTGGAGCGCCAGCTCGCCGGCTGGGCCAAGCGCTGGGCGCTGGCGCGCTTCGAGGACTCGCCGCGCGCGATGGAGGCGCTGCACGCGCGGCTGGCCGCCCGGGTGCCGCGGCCGGCGCGGGCCTCGATCGTGCACAACGACCTCAAGCTCGACAACTGCCAGTTCGACCCGGCCGACCCCGATCGCGTCGCCTCGATCTTCGACTGGGACATGACGACGCTGGGCGATCCGCTGATCGATCTCGGCACGCTGCTCAACTACTGGCCCGAGGCCGCCGACCCGCCGCACCGCCAGCGGTTCAGCAGCGCCAGCCTGGCGGCCGCCGGCCTGCCCCGCCGCGCCGAGCTGGTCGCGCGCTACGCCGCGCGCACCGGCGCCGACGTGGCGGTGGTGCCGTGGTTCGAGGCGTTCGCCCTCTGGAAGACCGTCGTCGTCGTCCAGCAGCTGCACCGGCGCTGGGTGCGCGGGGAGAGCACCGACCCGCGCATGGCGACGATCGCCGATCGCATTCCCCACCTCATCGCCGCCGCCGAGGCGGTGCTGGAGACCGCATGAAGACGCTCGCCGACCTCATCCAGGACCGCTTCGGGCTGCCGACCGAGGCGGGGCGCAGCCTGCCGGCCGAGGGCGCCGTGGCGCAGATCCTGTCCCACCGGATCCATCGCCGCTACAAGCCCGACCCGGTCCCCGACGAGACGCTGGAGATCCTGCTGGCGGCCGGGCTGTCGGCGCCGTCGAAGTCCGACCTGCAGCAGGTCGCGATCGTCGTCGTGAAGGACCAGCCCACGCAGGCGACGATCGCCGGCTGGATCCCCGACATGCCGTGGATCGGCCAGTGCCCGCGCTTCCTCGTCTTCTGCGGCGATCACCGGCGCCTCCGGCGCCTGGCCGCCCTGCACGGCACGCCGTTCCCCAACGACACGCTCGACATGTTCATGAACGCCGCCGTCGACGCCGGCCTCGTCATGCAGAGCTTCATCACCGCTGCCGAGGCGATGGGCCTGGGCTGCTGCCCGATCAGCGTCGTGCGCAACCACGTCGAGAAGCTCGCCGAGCTGCTGGCGCTGCCGTCCGGCGTGTTCCCGGTGGCCGGCCTCTGCCTGGGCTATCCCGCCCAGGCCGGCTGGATCAGCATGCGACTGCCGCCGGCGCTGACCGTGCACACCGACCGCTACGACGACAGCGGGCTCGAGGCGCTCGTCGAGGACTACGACCGGCGCCGCGAGGCCCGCCACGCCACGCCGCGCGAGAGCCAGCGCTTCCCCGAGCGGTTCGGTTATGCTTCCCGCTACGGCTGGTCCCAGGACAAAGCACGGCAGTACTCCGTGCCCGAGCGCCACAACTTCGGTCCGTTCATCCGCCGCCAGGGCTTCGGCCTGGCCTGAGGGAGGCGACATGCAGCGCGCGTGCACGTGTCAGCAGCCGCTGGCCACCGGCTTCGACCGCCGGCGATTCCTCGTCATGGCCGGCGCCGCCGGCGTGGCCGCCGTCCTGCGTCCCGGCCTGACGCTCGCCGCCGAGGGCGACTACGACGCGATGGTCCTGTCCTGCATCGACCCGCGCTTCGTCGAGCCGGTCCACGCCTGGACCGCCGCCAACGGGCTCGCCGGCAAGTACAGCCAGTTCGTCATCGCCGGCGCCGCCATCGGCGTCGTGGCGCCCGCGTTCAAGGACTGGCACAAGGCCTTCTGGGACAACCTGGCGACGTCGGTGGAGCTGCACCGGATCAAGAAGATCATCGCCATCGACCACCGCGACTGCGGCGCGGCGAAGATCGCCTACGGGGAGGCCCGCGTCACCAAGCCGGACGTCGAGACCGAGACGCATCGGGCGGCGCTGGCCGAGTTCCGCCGGCAGGTGGCGGCGCGCCAGCCCAAGCTCGCCGTGCAGACGGGCCTCATGGCGCTCGACGGGAAATTCCAGCCGCTCGGCTGAGCGGCCGCGCCGGGGATGCTCACCCGACTCGACCACGCGATGCTCTGCGTCGGCGACCTGGAGCGCGGGGTCGCCGCCTGTCGCGCGCTCGGCTTCGACGTCTCGCCCGGCGGCGTGCACCCGGGGCGCGGCACGCACAACGCGATCGCGTTCCTGGCCGATGACTACCTCGAGGTGCTGGCGGTCCGCGAGCGCGGCGAGTACGCGAGGGCCTCGCCCGGCGGCGGCCTGCTCGAGTTCGTTGCCGGGGGCGATGGCATCCGCTACATCGCCGTCCAGAGCGACGACCTGGCCGCCGACGTCGTCGCGATGCGCGGCCGCGGCGTGGAGGTCACGGATCCCGCCGACGGCGAGCGCCGCACGCCCGCCGGTGTCACGCTGCGCTGGCGGTCGGCCAGCCTCGGCGCGGCCAACCCGCTGCCGATCTTCTTCATCCAGCACCTGACGCCCCTGGCCGAGCGACGCCGGGCGGCGGGCGCCGGCGCGCATCCCAACGGCGTGCAGCGGACCGAGCGCATGTACGTCGCGGTGGCGGACGTCGGCGCCGCCGCCGCGACGTACAGCTGCGTGCTCGGCATGCCGGTGCCGCGCGTCCAGCGCGGCGCGGTCATCAAGGCCGACATGGCGGTGTTCGAGATCGGCCCGACCGGCCTGGGCGTCGCCCAGCCGGCGGAGGCGGGACCCGCTGCCGAGGCGCTCGCGCGGCGCGGCCCCGGGCCGTTCCAGGTGCTCTACCGCACGCGCAGCATGGAGGCCGCCGCCCGCGTCATCGCCGAGCACGGCCTGCCGCCGCCCGCGCGCGGGGTGCGCAACACCGGCGAGGAGGCGATGCTCGTGGGCCCCGCGCACGCCTGCGGTGCCTACATCGGCTTCGTCGGTCCGAAGTAGACGTCAGCCGCCTGTGCGGCCGAGCGCGGCGACGTGCACGAACGCCCAGAACGCGTCGGGGTGCCGCGCCCACGTCCGGAACGCGGCCGCCATCGCCTCGACCTCCGCGCGCGAGGCCAGTCCGTGCTTGACGGGCCCCTCGCCCATCGGTGAGCTCAGCAGCCGGTCGGCGTAGGCGTCGCCCCAGGCGATCGTCTCCTCCGGCGTCGCGTAGCACCACACCGTGGCCGTGATCGTGACCTCGGCGAAGCCGGCGGCGTTGAACAGCGCGCGGAGCTCGCGCCCCATCTGCGGCTGGCCGCCGTTGCGGCGCCACGCCTCCTGGTGCACGTCGATGAACCGGTCGAGCGACGGGTCTCGCGGCCAGTAGGCGGCGGTCCCCCAGTCCACGTCGCGGATCGCCACCAGCCCGCCCGGGCGCACGACGCGCACCATCTCGGCCAGCGTGGCGCGCACGGCGTCCGCCGCCGCGACGTGGTGGAGCGTCGCGATCGTGAGCGCGAGATCGACGCTGTCGGGACGGATCGGCAGCGCGGCGCCGTCACCCTGCACGAGCCGGC
>DASSLH010000348.1:0-4006 GCA_035689625.1 Candidatus Methylomirabilota bacterium
CGCCGGCCCCATCGACCCCGACTACGACTACACGACGTTCCCCGAGGTGGTGGCCTCCGCCGCCGACGCCTACGCGCAGGCCGGCATCAAGGACCCGCGCCAGGCGCTGGCCATGGCCGAGGTGCACGACTGCTTCACGCCGACCGAGCTGGTGCTCATGGAGGACCTCGGGTTCTCCACGCGCGGCACCGGCTGGAAGGACGTGCTGGCGGGGACGTACGACCTCGACGGCGAGCTGGCCGTGAATCCGGACGGCGGACTCAAGTCCTTCGGCCACCCGATCGGCGCCTCCGGCCTGCGCATGCTGTTCGAGTGCTGGCTGCAGCTGCGCGGCCAGGCTGGCAAGCGCCAGATCGCCAGCGTCGGCCGCGGCCGCACGATGGCCCTCACCCATAACCTCGGCGGCGCCCCGGGCGAGTGCGTCTCGTTCGTCGGCGTCGTCGGCTCGGAGCCGAGTGCCTAGCCATGTCGATCAAGATCATGTTCTCGCCGCCGTTCCCCAAGCCGGTCTTCGACGTCGCGGTCGAGATGACGCCGCCCGGGTTCGAGCTCGTGCCCGTGAGCGCGACCGGCCCGCAGTTCCTCGAGGTGGCGCGCGAGGCCGAGTACTTCATGGGCTTCGGCCGCAACCCGCTCAGCACGGACTTCTACACCGCGGCCAAGAAGATGAAGCTCGTGCAGCTGATCAGCGCCGGCTACAACACGCTCGATCTGGAGGCCGCCCGCAAGGCGGGCGTGCCGATCGCCAACAACGGTGGCGCCAACTCGGTGGCCGTCGCCGAGCACGCGGTCATGCTGATCCTGGCCACGCTCAAGAAGCTGGCCTGGCAGCACAAGAACTGCGTGGAGGGCAAGTGGCGCGTGGGCGACTTCGCCGAGACGCGCCTGTACGAGCTGGAGGGCAAGACGGTCGGCATCGTGGGCCTCGGCAACATCGGCAAGAAGGTCGCCCGGCGGCTGCACGGCTTCGACGTCACGATCGTCTACTACGACATCCTCCGTCTGGCCGAGCACGAGGAGGACGCGCTGGGCGTGCGGTTCGTGCTGCTGGACGAGCTGCTGAAGATGTCCGACGTCGTCACGCTGCACGTGCCGCTCACCGCGGTGACCAAGGACATGATCTCCGAGCGGCAGCTGAACCTCATGAAGCCGACCGCGGTGCTCGTCAACACCTGCCGGGGGCCGGTGGTGGACGAGCGCGCGCTGCACAAGGCGCTGCTGACCAAGCGCATCGCGGGCGCCGGCCTCGACGTGATGGCGGACGAGCCGCCGTCCAGGGACAACCCCCTGCTCAACGTCGAGAACATCACGATCACCCCGCACACCGCGGGCCCGACCTGGGAGAACTGGCCGAAGGCCTTCCGCAACGCCTTCGACAACATCCTGCGCGTGCACGCCGGCCGCAAGCCGATGTGGGTGATCCCCGAGCTGCGGAGCGTGGTGGGCGGCTAGCCGGCGACCAGCGTTCGCGCCAGCTCGATCTCACCCAGGTGCAGGAAGCCGTGGCCGACGCACACCTGCGCCAGCGCGCGCACGGCCGGCATCTCGCCCAGCGGCTTGATCGTCACGGTGGCGTCGAGCGCGGACGGCTGGACCTTCGCCAGGTACTCGTCCGTGCTCGCCCACACCTTCTGCGTGTACTCGCGGAAGAGCGCGACGTCCTTGAGGCGCAGCGCCTGCGCCTCCCCGGTGGACATGCCGGTGCCCTGCGCCACCGGCGGCAGGCCGAGCTTGTCGGCGTAGCCGCCCTCCTGCCACACGATCGGGCGGCGATTCTGCAAGATGTAGCGGACCACGTTGTCCTCGGTGCGAGCGTAGTGCCAGAGGCCCCACGCGATCGTGTTGGCCTTGGGATGGCCGGCGGGCACGCGGTGCAGCTGCTCGGGCGCCAGCTCCTGCAGCACCTTGTCGAGACCGGCGTGCAGCCGGCCCAGCTCGATCCTGATCAGCTCGACCGTCGTCATGGCGTTCCTCCGGGGGATAGGGTACCTTGCCCTGACCTGGAGGTGGCCAGGAGATGAAGACCCCGCGTGGTGTCGCGCTCGCCGCTGTCGCCGTCGTCGTCGTCGTGCTGGTCCCCGGCGCGCACGCGCAGCTCGCGGTGTCGGCCAACGACAACAAGGTCGTGCTCGTCAACGGCACAGTGAAGACCGTGCCCAACGCCTCGCCCGACACGATCACGCTGCTCGACCTCGGCGCGCGGCCGCCGAAGGTCCTGGCCGAGGTCCCGGCCGGCGCCAGCGTCGTGGGGCCACCGCTGTCCGTCGCGCTCACACCCGACGAGGGCCTGGCGCTGGTGACGGTGAACCAGAAGATCGACCCGGCCGATCCGAGCAAGCAGACGGCCGACAACCGCCTGCTCGTCGTCGATCTCACGGCCTCGCCGCCGGCCGTCGTCGCCACGCTGCCGACCGGCAAGGCGCCGGCCGGGCTGTCCATCAATCGCCAGGGCACGCTGGCGCTGGTCGCCAACCGCGAGGAGGGCAGCGTGTCGGTCTTCACGATCCAGGGCAAGACCGTGGCACCGGCCGGCACGGTGACGCTCGGCGACGCGAAGATCGGCACCAGCCACGTCGCCATCACGCCCGACGGCAAGACCGCGCTGGTGACCCGCGACAACGACGACCGCATCAGCGTGCTCTCGATCGACGGCACCAAGGTCGAGTACACCAAGCGCGACCTCAATGCCGGCCTGCGCCCCTACGGCGTGGACGTCGCGGCCAGCGGCGCCTTCGCGACCGTCGCCAACATCGGCCGCGGCCAGGGCGATCTCGACACGATCAGCCTCATCGACCTCAAGAGCCCGCACGTCCGTGTCGTGGACACGGCCTCGACGGGCGCCCAGAGCCCCGAGGGCATCAAGGTCTCGCCGGACGGCACGCTGGTGGCCGTCGTCTGCCAGGACGGCAGCAACAAGCCGAAGGAGTCGCCGTTCTTCAACGACAGCGGCAAGCTGGTGCTCTTTCGGGTCAACGGCACCGCGCTGAGTTGGGTGGCGACGGCACCCGTCGGGCACTGGCCGCAGGGCGCGGCGTTCTCGGCCGACGGCAAGACCATCGTCGTGGGTAACATGGTCGAGAAGGAGCTCTGGGTCTTCGACTGGAACGGCAGCACCCTGCGCGACACCGGTCAGCGCATCAAGGTCAACGGCGGCTCGGCAGCGATCCGCACCGCGGACAAGTGAGCCGGCGCCGGGAAGGAGTGGAGGGATGATTCGTGCGGCCACCGCCGCGCTGCTGACGCTGGCGCTGCTGCTCCCCGGCGCCGCCCGCGCGCAGAGCGCCGACGACCTCAAGGCGCTGCGCCAGGAGCTCGACGAGCTCAAGGGCGCGCTCGGCGGCATCCAGCGCGACCTGCAGGACATCAAGACGCTGCTGCAGGGCCGCGGCCCCCAGGCGCCGCCGCCACCGGTGACGCCGGAGTCGCGCGAGATGAGCCTCGTCACCTCCTACGTCCGCGGCAGCAACGCCGCCCCGCTGGTGCTGGTGGAGTTCTCGGACTTCCAGTGCCCGTTCTGCGGCCGCCACTTCAAGCAGACGATGCCGCAGATCGACCGGGACTACGTCGCCACCGGCAAGCTGCGCTACGTCATGCGCAACCTGCCGCTGGAGTCCATCCACCCCGACGCGATGCGCGCCGCCGAGGCCGCCGAGTGCGCCGGCGACCAGGGCAAGTACTGGCCCATGCACGACAAGCTGTTCGTCAACCAGCAGGCACTGAGCGGCCCGGACCTGCTGCGTTACGCGCAGGAGAGCGGCGTGGAGCCGGGCGCGTTCCAGAAGTGCCTGGAGGCAGCGCCGCACACCGACAAGATCCGCCGGGATCTCGCCGACGCGCAGGCCGCCGGCATCACCGGCACGCCGACCTTTTTCCTGGGCTTCCCGGAGAGCGGCGGCAAGGTCAAGATCGTGCGCCGCATCCAGGGCGCCCAGCCCTACCCGGTCTTCAAGGCCGCGATCGACGGCCTGCTGGCGGAGGCGGCGAAGAAGTAGCCGATGGACCGGCG
>DASSLH010000349.1:0-2704 GCA_035689625.1 Candidatus Methylomirabilota bacterium
CCCGATCGTGGAGTAGATCACGCCCCACAGCGTGCCGAACAGCATGCCGCCGACCGGCCCGGTGATCTCGCCGGGGATGGGCGAGACGATGACCTGCAGCGCCTGGATGGCCATGAACACCAGCGGCGCCGCCCAGCCCCAGGAGGCGACGGTGTCGCGCAGGAAGTACTTGTCCTGGTAGAGCCGCACGATGAAGCGGATGGCCGGCTGATCGGTCGCGACGACCCAGACGACGAAGACGAGGGCGGCGGCGAGGAGGATGGCGGCGGTGGCCCAGCGTGCCGGCGCGCTCCACGCCGCCGGGCCTCGCTTGCGGTGCTCGCTCACTGGGGCGGCCGCCGATCCCGCCACGGGCAGGCCGCCTCGAACGCGGCGGCCGCGGCCAGCACGGTGCGATCCGCGTGGCGGCGGCCGACGATCTGCAGCCCGATCGGCAACCCGTCCTCCGTCCAGCCCGCCGGCACGGAGGCGGCCGGCTGGCCGGTGAGGTTGAACGGATAGGTGAACGGCATCCAGCCGAGCGCCGACACCTCGCGGCCGGCGATCTCGCGCGGCGTGCGCGCGTCCAGCGGAAACGGCGCCACCGCCGCCGTGGGCATCAGCAGCAGGTCGAAGCGCGCCAGGAACGTGTGGACCTCCTGCCAGTACGCGTTCGCCTTGGCGAGCGCCGCCAGGTAGTCCCGCGCGCTGATGCCGCCGCCGCGGCGGATGAAGCGCACGAGCGCCGGATCCAGGTCGGCCTCGCGGGCGGGCAGCGCGTCGGCCCAGGCGGCGTAGAACTGCGCGGCGATGATCGTGCTGAACGCCTCCTCGGGGCTCTCCCAGCCGGGATTGACCACCTCGACGTGGCAGCCCAGGCCCTCGAACTCGGCGGCGGCGTTGCCGCAGACGTCGAGCACGCGGTCCTCCACGGCGGCGTAGCCGAGGTCGGGGGTCCACGCCACGTGCAGGCCGCGCACGTCCTGCTCGCAGGCCTCGAGATAGGAGCCGGGCTCGCGCGGCAGCGAGTCACGATCGCGGTCGTCGGCGCCGGCGATGACGTCGAGCACGAGGGCGGCGTCGCGCACGGTGCGCGTGATCGGGCCGGTGTGCGAGATGTGCTCCCAGCCCGGGAAGCCGGGCGCCTGCGGCACGCGGCCGTACGAGGGCTTGAGGCCGAACAGCCCGCAGAACGCCGCCGGGATCCGCACCGAGCCACCGCCGTCGCTGCCGATGCCGATCGGTCCCAGCCCCGCGGCGACGGCCGCCGCGGCGCCGCCGCTGGAGCCGCCCGGCGTGCGCGCGCGGTCCCACGGATTGCGGGTGACGCCGAACATCGGGTTGTCGGTGACCGCCTTGAAGCCGAACTCGGAGAGGTTCGTCTTGCCGAGGATCACCGCGCCGGCGACCTTCAGGCGCGCGACGGCGACGTTGTCCTCCTCGGGCACCAGCTCGGCGAACAGGCGCGAGCCGCCGGTCGTGCGCAGCCCGCGCGTGTAGAGCACATCCTTGAGCGACAGCGGCACGCCGTGCAGCGCGCCCAGCGGCTCGCGCTTCATCACCGCGATCTCCGCCTCGCGCGCCGCCGCGCGGGCGACGTCGGCGGTGACCAGGCAGAACGCGTTCAGCCGCGGGTTGAGCGCCTCGATCCGGGCCAGCAGCGCGTCGGTGAGCTCGACGGGCGAGATCTGCTTGTCACGGACCAGCGCGGCGATCTCGACGGCGGAGCGCCAGGCGAGATCGTCGTGAATCACGGCGAAATCCTCCGCACCGGGCGCATTGTATCATCCGGCTCGTGAGCCGCGGCGCCGGGGTCGAGCGGGACGCCCACGGCCGCCGCACGCGCGAGCGCGACCGCTTCGGCGCCGAGGCGGCGACGCTGGCGTGGCGCGCGGACGGGACGCTGGCCGCCGCCAGCGTGCGGCTGCCCGACGGCGGCTGGCTCGAGATCGCGCCGCGGGCCGCGCGCGACGCGCGCTGGGGCGCGTCCGACGTGCTGCGCGCCGGCGGCGCCGTCCTCACCCGCTTCGCCGCGGTGGACTGGGCCGCCGTGGACGCGATTCCCGTCCTGGCCGAGCCGGCGCGGCTGCCGGCCGGCGCCGGCACCGCCGTGCTGAACCTCATCGCCGCGCTCGCCGACGACCAGCGCCGCGGCGCGCTCGCCTACCGCGGCCCCTACCCGACCGAGCAGCTGTTCCTGGCGCTGCTGGAGTCGTTCCGCTGGCAGGCCGAGGGCGAGGTGGACCCGCTGGCCACGTTCATGGCCGGCGGGCTCACCTGGACGCCGGCGCCGCACACTCGCGCGCTCGCGCCGGGCGGCGTCTACGTGCAGTCGCGCGAGCGCATCGAGAAGGTCGTCTGGCGCGGACGCGCGTACTACCGCGCGCAGTGGCAGGGCGTCGAGCGCCACGGCCCCCTCCGCGTGCGCGACGCCGACGGTCGCGTAATCTGCTCGCTGTGGGCGCTGGACACCGCGCTCGAGGACCACGTCGTGCTGAGCGCCGGCGGCGACGTGCTGGACACGCGCGAGCCCGTCGCCGGCGCCGAGGCGCCGCGGCGCCTGCCGCCCGGGCTGGCGAGCGGGCTGCTCGACGTGGTGGTCGCCGGCAGCGCCCCGCCGCTCGCCGAGGCGCTGCTGGCGATCGCGGGCGAGCTGACGTTCGAGTGGGCGCCGCTGGCCGGTGCGCTCGCCGCCGTCGGCGACGGCCGCGCGCGGCTGTCGTGG
>DASSLH010000350.1:0-5105 GCA_035689625.1 Candidatus Methylomirabilota bacterium
GTGGTGGCGCCCGGCTTCATCGACATGCACTCGCACTCCGACCTCTTCTACTTCGGCTGCCCGTCCGCCGAGTCGAAGGTGCGCCAGGGCGTGACGACCGAGGTCGTCGGCATGTGCTCCTTCTCGCAGGCGCCGCTGCGCGCCGACCAGCGGGAGATCGTGCGGGGCTGGGCAGGGGGCATCGGCGCCTCGCTGGACCTGCGCTGGGAGACCTTCGGCCAGTACCTCGACGCGCTGCGGGCGGTGCAGCCGACGGTCAACGTCGCGCACTTCGTCGGCCACGGCGCGCTGCGCATCGCCGCCATGGGCTTCGAGGCGCGCCCGGCCGGTGCCGACGACATCAAGGGCATGCAGCGCCTGCTCGGCGAGGCGCTCGACGCCGGCGCCTTCGGCTTCTCCACCGGCCTCGTCTACGCGCCCAGCGCGTACTCGAACACCGAGGAGCTGATCGCGCTGGCGAAGGCGATGGCGCCGCGCGGCGGCTACTACTTCTCCCACATCCGCGGCGAGTCCTCGATGCTGCTGGACTCCATCAACGAGGCGATCCGCATCGGCGAGGAGGCCGGCGTCGGCGTTCAGGTCTCGCACGTGAAGGCCTCCGGCAAGGAGAACTGGCCCAAGATCGACGCCGCGCTCAGGCTGCTCGAGACGGCGCGCGCGCGGGGCGTGGACGTCATGGGCGACGTCTATCCCTACAACGCCGGCAGCACGAAGCTCGACAACATGATGCCCGCCTGGGCGCACGACGGCGGCACGGCCAGGCTGCTGGAGCGCCTGGCCGACCGCGCCACCCGGCGTCGGATCATGGAGGAGTGCCTCATCGACGGCGAGCGCTGGGGCACCGTCTCGCAGGGCGGCATCGGCTTCGACCAGGTGTTCATCGCCACCTGTCGGCGCCGCGAGCTGGAAGGGCTGCATCTGGCCCAGATCGCCCGGCAGTCGGGGATGTCGCCGGCCGAGACGCTCATGAACCTGCTGCTCGAGGAGAAGTGCACGGTCGGCATGGTGAGCTTCTCGCAGTCCATCGAGAACGTCGCCAAGGTCCTGGCGCATCCCGCGCTGATGATCGGCTCCGACTCGATCCCGCTCTACGAGGGCGAGGGCGACCGTCCCGGCAAGCCGCACCCGCGCACCTACGGCACCTTCCCCCGCGTCCTCGGCGAATACGCGCGCGAGCGCAAGATCTTCCCGCTGCAGACCGCGGTGGCGAAGATGACCGGCATGGCGGCCACCCGCATCGGGCTGCGCGAGCGCGGCTTCGTGCGTGCCGGCTACTTCGCCGACCTCAGCGTGTTCGACCCGGCGACCGTCAAGGACGAGTCCACGTACCCGGAGCCGCACCGCTACCCGACCGGCATTCCATACGTGCTGGTCAACGGCCGCGTCGTCGTGGACGACGGCCGGATGCGGGAGCGCGGCACCGGCCGCGTGCTGGCGCCCGCCAAGTAGCCGTCATTCCGCGCGCCGCCGCCGGCGGCGCGCGGATGAGAGAGTTCTCATCCGCCCTTCATGGCGGTCTCATGCCGCCTCGCTATCGTCGTCGGTGTCGGCGCGGTGGAGGACCACCGCCCGGGGAGGACGCCCATGAAGGTCACGACCCGCGTTGCCCGCTTTGCCTGGCCCGTGCTGGCCTTGCTCACCGTCGTGCTGCTGGTGGCGGTGTCGCCGCCGGCCGGCTTCGGACGCGACGCGCAGCGGCTGTGGAGCGAGCGCGGCACCGGCGCCCCGGCCGTCGCCACCGTGCCGGCGCCGAACTGGGTCGAGATCGCCAGGGCCGTGAAGCCGGCCGTCGTCAACGTCAGCACGCGCGGCATGCAGAAGACCGACATGGGCGGCGGCGACATGGAGGACTTCTTCCGCCACTTCGGCGGGCAAGCGCCGCAGCAACACCGCATGGTGCGCGGGCTCGGCTCCGGCTTCGTGATCAACGCCGGCGGCTACATCCTCACCAACAACCACGTCGTGGACGGCGCCTCCGACATCCGCGTGAAGTTCTCGGACGGGCGCGAGCTGGCGGCCAAGGTCGTCGGCCGCGACGACAAGACCGACGTCGCGCTCATCAAGGTGGACGCCAGCGGGCTGCCGGTCATCCCGCTGGGCGACTCCTCGAAGATGGAGGTCGGCGAGCCCGTGCTGGCGGTCGGCAATCCGTTCGGCCTCGAGCAGACCGTGACGACCGGCATCGTGAGCGCGACCGGGCGGACGATCGGCGAGGGCCCCTACGACGACTTCATCCAGACCGACGCCTCGATCAATCCCGGCAACAGCGGGGGGCCGCTGGTCAACGGCCGCGGCGAGGCCATCGGCATCAACACGGCGATCGTCAGCGGCAGCGGCGGCTCCGTTGGCATCGGCTTCGCGATCCCGACCAACCTGGCCAAGCCCGTCGTCACCCAGCTGGCGCAGAACGGCCACGTCGTGCGCGGCTGGCTCGGAGTCTCGATCCAGCAGGTGACGCCCGACCTCGCCAAGGGCTTCGGCCTCGGCGAGACCAGGGGCGCGCTCGTCAGCGCGGTCATGGACAACTCCCCCGCCCAGAAGGCCGGCGTGAAGGCGGGTGACGTGATCACGCGCTACGACAACCGCCCGGTCGGCCGCTGGAGCGACCTGCCGCGCGTGGTGGCCGAGACGCCGGTGGGCCGCGACGTGCCGATCGACGTCGTGCGCAACGGCAAGCCCCTGACGCTGAACGTGAAGGTCGCGCGCCTGGAGGAGCACGAGGCGCAGGCCTCGGCCGCCGAGCCGGCGTCCAACAATCTCGGCATCGCCGCGCGCTCGTTGACGCCGGCGCTGGCCCAGCAGCTCGGCGTCGACGCCTCGCGCGGCGTGCTCGTGGAGGGCGTCGAGGACGGCGGCCGCGCCCAGACCGCCGGCCTCGAGCGCGGCGACGTCATCGTCGAGGTGGACCATCAGCCGGTGACCGGCGTCGAGGGCCTGCAGCAGGCGCTCAAGCGCCACGCGGCCGGCACGCCGGTGCTGATGCTCGTGCGGCGCGAGGGCCGCAGCCTCTACCTCGCGGTGCCGGCGGCCTGAGGCGGCCGCCATGTGGGACGAGCGCTTCGCGGAGGTTTGCCGCCGCCACGAGGATCTCGTGGCCGTCTACGAGTCGGCCCACGGCCGGCTGGCGCTGCTGCTGCACCAGACGCTGCTGCCGTCCGACGCCGAGCGCACCGAGTGGCTGGCGAGCACGCGCGCCAGCGCCCGCCGCGTGATCGCCGACCTCCGGGCGGCCGGGTTCAAGGAGGGCACCGTCGTGCTGCAGTGGCTGCCCGTGGAGGACGTCGCGCGCATCGTGGCGCGCTGGGTCCGCCACTGGGAGGGTGACACCGCCCGCCGCTCGCAGCTGATCGCCACCGTCGAGGGCGCGCTGGCCGGCGAGGGCCGCGCGCTCGACGAGACCGGGCTGGCAGCACTCAAGGCCTGGTACGAGACGATGGCGCCGTGCTGGCTCGCCATCCAGCCAACGCGGCGCCGTCGTCTCGTGTTGCAGACGCACGTCTGGATCGCCGAGCGCGTGCTGGCCGATCCCATGACCGGCCCCGCCCGCGCGCTGCGCGAGCTGGGGCCCGAGGGCTCGCTGGCCACCGCGCTGGCGACGCTGATCCCCCGCAACGAGATCGGGCTCTACCGGCGCTGGGTGGAGCTCGTCCGGCTCGACCTCGAGCGCGCGCTGCGCCGGCCGCCCGCGCGCCGCACGCAGGCCTGGGCCCGCTGGCTGTTCTTCATCCCCTACAGCCTGCCGGTCCCGCCGCGCGTGCGGCTGCGCGTGCTGCCCGGCGGAGCGCCCGCCACGCGCTTCGCCTGAGCGCCGGCGCCTCGACGTGGACGCGGCCCCCGCCCCGGGCGAAGATACGAGGGCGGGGACGCTGCCCCGCGGAGAGGCCGCCGTGCGCATCCTGGTCGTCGAGGACGAGCGAAAGGTCGCGAGCTTCATCCGGCAGGGCCTGGCCGAGGAGGGCCACACCGTCGAGGTCGCCGCCGACGGCGCCGCCGCGCTCGACCTCGTCCTGGAGGGACCGCCCTACGACCTGATCGTGCTCGACCTCATGCTGCCGCGCGTGGACGGCTTCGCGATCCTCAAGGCGACGCGCCAGCGCCACGTCACGACGCCGGTGCTCGTCCTCACCGCGCGCGACAGCGTGGCCGACAAGGTGCGCGGCCTCGACCTCGGCGCCGACGACTACCTCACCAAGCCGTTCTCGTTCGACGAGTTCCTGGCCCGCGTGCGCGCGCTGCTGCGCCGGGGCGCCGCCGCCTCGGGGCCGGTGCTGCGCCTGGACGACCTCTCGCTCGATCCCGCCACGCGCGAGGTGCGGCGCGGCGGCCGGCGCATCACGCTCACCGCCCGCGAGCACGCGCTGCTCGAGTACTTCCTGCGCAACGCCGGCCGCGTGCTCACGCGGCCCATGCTGGCCGAGCACGTGTGGGGACTGGACTTCGACCCCGAGAGCAACATCGTGGATGTGTACGTGGGCTACCTGCGGCGCAAGATCGACGGCCCCGGTGAGACCAAGCTGCTGCACACGGTGCGCGGCGCCGGCTACGTGCTGCGTGCCGGCGAGGCGTGATGACGCGGGCGCTGTCCATCCACACCCGCCTGACGCTCTGGTACGCCGGCGCCCTGCTGGCGATCCTGGTCGTCATCAGCGGGCTGTCGTACTCGCTGCTGGCCTGGAGCCTGGCCCAGGACGTGGACCGCTCGCTGCTGGCGGTGGCCGAGGTCGTGCGCGACGCCTCCCACGGCGGCGATCACCTGGACGTCGCCGAGCAGTGGCTGCGCGAGTTCCTCGACCCCGAGCACCAGCTCTTCCAGCTGCTCGACCCCGAGGGCGGCCTGCTGCTGCGCTCGCGGCGGCTGCGCGGCGACACGCTGCCGCTGTCGCCGGCCGCGCGCCGCAGCGTGATCGCCGGCGAGCCGGCCTTCGATACCGTGCTGCTGCACGGCGAGCGGCTGCGGGTGGTGACGCTGCCGGTGCGCCGCGGCGGCCGCCTGGTGGAGGTCGTGCAGGTCGGCGCGCCGCTGCGCCCGGCCGAGCGCACGCTCGAGCGCTGGGCGGAGGCGCTCGCCGTGCTGGTGCCCCTCGGCGTCGGGCTGGCCGCCGCCG
>DASSLH010000351.1:0-4611 GCA_035689625.1 Candidatus Methylomirabilota bacterium
CACGTCCCAGCCCTCGCCCGGCACCGCGACCCGGTAGCCGCTCGGCGCGTGGTAGACGCCGTGCTCGATGCGGCGACCGGCGCAGGCGCCGAGTGCCAGCGCCGCGACGGCGAGCGCCGTCGCCCGGCGCGCGGCCGCGCCCACGGCGCGCTAGCCGCCGGGGGCCGGCGTGGAATGCCGGCGCGCCAGCGCCTCGAGCACGTCGCGCAGCGGGATCGAGCGCGCGCCGAGCAGGACCAGCGTGTGGAACCAGAGGTCGGCGACCTCCTCCACCACGCGGCGGTCGCCCTCGCCGCCGAGCGCCGCGGTCACGACCTCGACGGCCTCCTCGCCGATCTTCCGGCACACGGCCGCCTCGCCCTTGGCCAGCAGGCCGGCCACGTAGGAGCCGGCCGGCGGCGACGCCTTGCGCTCGGCCACGATGCGCTCGATGCGGTCCAGCATGTTGCCGGCCGCGCCCGGCCCCTGCAGCGCGGTGAAGAAGCACGTGCGATTGCCGGTGTGACAGGCCACGCCGTCCTGGTGCACCTGCACGAGCAGCGTGTCGGCGTCGCAGTCGGCGTACAGGCCCTGCACGTGCTGGCTGTGGCCCGACGTCTCGCCCTTGCGCCACGGCGCCTGGCGCGAGCGCGACCAGAAATGCGTGAGCCCCGTCTCGAGCGTCCTGGCCACGGCGTCGCGGTTCATCCACGCGACCATCAGGACCTCGCCGGTCTCGGCCTCCTGCACGACGGCGGGGATGAGGCCGCGCTCGTCGTAGGTGAGGCTGTCCGGCGTCACCGCCGCACCTCCACGCCGCGCTCGGCCAGGTAATCCTTCACCTCGGCGATCGTGTAGATGCCGAAGTGGAACAGCGAGGCGGCCAGGGCGGCATCCGCGGCGCCGTCCACCAGCGCCTCGTGGAAGTGCTCGAGCGAGCCGGCGCCGCCGGAGGCGATCAGCGGCACCGACACCGCCTGGGAGATCGCGCGCGTGAGCTCGAGGTCGTAGCCGTCCTTGGTGCCGTCCCGATCCATGCTCGTCAAGAGTATTTCGCCGGCGCCGAGCGCCACCGCCTCCTGCGCCCAGGCGACGGCGTCGCGGCCCGTGGGGCGCCGGCCGCCGTGCGTGTAGACGGTCCAGCGGTCGGTGTCCCTCCGGGCGTCGATCGCGACCACGATGCACTGGCTGCCGAAGCGCTCGGCGGCCTCGCGGATCACCGCCGGTCGCTCCAGCGCCGCCGTGTTCAGCGAGACCTTGTCGGCGCCCGCCCGCAGCAGCCGCCGCACGTCGTCCACCGAGCGGATGCCGCCGCCGACGGTCAGCGGCATGTAGATGCCCTCGGCCGTGCGCCGCACCACCTCCAGCATGATGTCGCGGTCCTCGTGCGAGGCGGTGATGTCGAGGAAGACCAGCTCATCCGCGCCCTGGGCGTCGTAGGCCAGCGCCGCCTCCACCGGGTCGCCGGCGTCGCGCAGGTCCACGAACCGCACGCCCTTGACCACGCGGCCGTCCTTGACGTCCAGGCAGGGGATGATGCGCTTGGCGAGCCTCAGCGCGCGCGCTCGGTCGCCGCCGCGAGCGCGGCGGGCAGCGTGACGGCGCCCGTGTAGAGCGCGCGGCCGATGACGACGCCCTCGATGCCGGCGCCGGCCGCGGCGGCCAGGGCGGCCACGTCGGCGACGCTGCCCACGCCGCCCGAGGCCAGCACCGGCAGGCCGCTCTCGCGCGCGAGCGTGGCCGTCGCCTCGACGGCGACGCCGCGCTCGGTGCCGTCGCGGCCGATGTCGGTGTAGAGCAGCGCGGCGACGGCGTGCTCGCGCAGCCGGCGCGCGAGCGCGAGCGGCGTGACGTCCATGGACTCCACCCAGCCGCGGACCGCCACCCGGCCCTCGCGGGCGTCCACCGCGACGATGACCCGCTGCGGAAAGCGCCGCGTCACCTCGGCGACGAAGTCGGGCTCGAGCGCGCGCGTGCCGACGACCGCCCAGCGCGCGCCCGCCTCCAGCACGGCCTCGACGGCGGCGACGTCGCGCAGCCCGCCGCCCACCTCGACCGGCACCGGGCGCACGGCGTCCACGATCTTGGCCACCAGCGCGGTCTGGCGCGGCGCGCCGGCGAAGGCGCCATCGAGGTCGACGACGTGCAGGCGCCGGCCGCCCTCGGCCACCCAGCGCTGGGCCATGGCGACGGGATCGTCGGAGAAGACCGTCTCGGCGTCGGCCCGACCCTCGCGCAGCCGGACGCAGCGGCCGTTCTTGAGATCCACCGCCGGAATGACGATCACCGCGTGTCCTTCACGATGGCCGCGAAGTTCTCCAGCAGGCGGATGCCCGCCTTCTGGCTCTTCTCGGGGTGAAACTGCGTCGCGTAGATCCGGCTCGTCTCCACGGCCGCCGCGAAGCGCACGCCGTAGTCGCACCAGGCCTGGCGCAGCGCGCCGGGAGCGGCGCAGTCGCCGACCTCGGCCTCGGGGAAGTAGGAGTGCACGAAGTAGAAGTGCGCGCCGTCGGCCACGCCGTCGAACAGCCGCAGCGCGCCGCCGTGCCAGACGCGGTTCCAGCCCATGTGCGGCACCTTGCGCCCCGGCGGAAAGCGGCGGACCACGCCGGGAATGACGTCGAGGCCGCGGCCCTCGCCGAACTCCTCGCTGGTCGAGAACAGCAGCTGGTAACCCAGGCAGATGCCGAGGAACGGGCGGCGCCCGTCGAGCGCCCGGCGCACCGGCTCCAGCAGCCCGAGCTGGCGCAGGTTGGCCATCGCGTCGTGGAACGCGCCGTCGCCGGGCAGGACCACCGCGTCGGCGTCGTCGACGGCGCGCGGGTCCTGCGTCACGAGGGCCGGCGTGCCGACGCGGACGAAGGCCTTCTCGACCGACCCGAGGTTGCCCCGGCCGTAGTCGATGATCGCGATCACTACAGCGCGCCCTTGGTCGAGGGCAGGACGTCGGCGATGCGCGGGTTGATCCGCGTGGCCTCGGCCAGCGCGCGGCCGACCGACTTGAACACCGCCTCGGTGATGTGGTGCAGGTTGTGGCCGTAGTGCATGGTGACGTGCAGCGTGATCTCGGCGTTGAAGGCCAGCGCGCGGAAGAACTCCTGCAGCATGTCGAGGTCGAAGTTGGACACGCGTGTGCGAGCGACCGGCACGCTGAAGACGAGGAACGGCCGGCCGGAGAGGTCCACCGAGGCCTGCACGAGCGCCTCGTCCATCGGGACGAAGGTCGTGCCGTAGCGCACGATGCCCTTCTTGTCGCCCAGCGCCTGCCGGAGCGCCTGCCCGAGCACGATGCCGACGTCCTCGACCGTGTGGTGAATGTCGACCTCGACGTCGCCGCTGGCCTCCACGGCCAGGTCCATCAGGCCGTGCTTGGCCCACGCCTCCAGCATGTGGCTGAAGAACGGGATCGGCGTCTGCACCTTGGAGCTGCCGGTGCCGTCGATGTTGAGCTGCACGGCGACTTCCGTCTCCTTGGTCTTGCGCTCCACCCGCGCCTGCCGCCCGTCGCTCATTGCGCCTCCTTGGCCCTGAGCTCCGCCGCTCGACCGTGTCCGCCGAGTCCCTCGATGCGCGCCAGGGCGCCCAGGTGCGGCAGCGCCGCCGCCAGCCCCGACGGCGAGTACTCGATGACGCTGGAGCGCTTGACGAAGTCCTCCGTCCCCAGCGGCGAGGCGAACCGCGCGGTGCCGGCCGTGGGCAGCACGTGGTTGGGCCCGGCCACGTAGTCGCCGACGACCTCCGGTGTGTGGGCACCCAGGAACACGGCGCCGGCATGGCGCACCCGCGATAGCAGCGCGGCCGGCACCGCGACCATCAGCTCCAGGTGCTCGGGCGCCAGCCGGTTGGCGACGTCCACCGCCGCTTCGAGGTCGGCGACCAGGATGAAAGCGCCGTTGGCCGCCAGCGACTCGGCGGCGATCTGCCGGCGCGGCAGCCGCTCGAGCTGCGAGGCCAGCGCCGCCTCCACGCGCGGGAACAGGGCGGCGCTGTCGCTGATCAGCAGCGCGCGGGCCATGGGATCGTGCTCGGCCTGGGCCAGCAGATCGGCCGCGATCCAGGCGGGGTCGGCGGCACGGTCGGCGATGACGACGACCTCGCTGGGACCGGCGACCATGTCGATGCCGACGTCGCCGAACACGCGCGTCTTGGCCAGCGCCACGTAGACGTTGCCGGGGCCGACGATCTTGTCCACGCGCCGCACCGTGGCGGTGCCGTAGGCCAGCGCGGCGACGGCCTGGGCGCCGCCGACCCGCCAGCCCTCCGTCACGCCGGCCACACGCGCGGCGGCCAGCACCGCCGGCGGCACGGTACCGTCGGCGCCGGGCGGGGTGACCAGCACGATCTCGCGCACGCCGGCCACGCGCGCGGGCACCGCGGTCATCAGCACGGTGGACGGATAGGCCGCGCGGCCGCCGGGAATGTAGATGCCGACGCGGTCGAGCGGGCGCACCTCCTGGCCCAGGATCGAGCCGTGCTCGTCGGTGAGCCGCCACGATTTGGGTAGCGCGGCGGCGTGGTAGCGCTCGATCCGCTCGGCCGCGTAGGCCAGCGCCGCCCGCACCGCGGGCGTCACCGCCCGCTCGCCCGCCTCGAAGTCCGCCGGCGTGAGCGCCAGGGCGGCCGCCGTGGGCG
>DASSLH010000352.1:0-4487 GCA_035689625.1 Candidatus Methylomirabilota bacterium
TGTGCGGCCCCGACGACGCGATCGTGCGCCCGCGCGATGGCCTCAAGCTCGACTACGAGGTCGAGCTGGCCGCGGTCATCGGCCGCCCCGCCCGCCACGTCGAGGAGGGCAAGGCGCTCGCCCACGTGGCCGCCTACTGCATCGTCAACGACGTCTCCGAGCGCGCCTTCCAGATGGAGCACGGCGGCACCACGACCAAGGGCAAGAGCGCCGACACGTTCGGGCCGACCGGCCCCTGGCTGGTCACCGCCGACGAGATCGGCGATCCGCAGGCGCTCGAGCTGTGGACGACCGTCAACGGTGAGCGCCGCCAGCACGGCACCACCGCCAAGATGATCTTCCCCGTCGCCGCGCTCGTGGCCTACGTCAGCCGGTTCATGTCGTTGCAGCCCGGCGACCTGATCTCCACCGGCACGCCGGCCGGCGTCGGCCACGGCTTCAAGCCGCCGCGCTACCTGCAGCCCGGCGACACCGTCGAGATGGGCATCACCGGGCTGGGCGCCCAGCGCCACCGGATCGTGGAGGCGAAGTAGCCTCGCCTGGAATCGGGCAAGCCGCCCGATGACGCCGGGCGACTCACGCGGAGCGCCTGACGCGCAGACTCGTCCGCCTGCCAGAACCGCGCGAAATACGGTGCTTTCGGCGGTGGCACCAGGCATGCTCTGCCCTCGGCCAAGTTCGTATCCCACTCTCGGAGGGAAGAGGCCATGAAGAAGCAGGGAACGACGGGCAAGCGGGCGACGAAGGATCTGAAGGTTCGGGCGGCTGCTGACGTGAAGGGCGGCGGCGCCACAAGCGATGCCATCAAGAACCTCGGTCAAGCCCTGCAGACGGTTGCCCGGCAGAGCTGAAGAGGACGCTCTGCGAAGAAGGGCCAGGGGGCAAACGGTCGAGCGCGTCGGCACGAGATCACGAATGGAGGGCACGGCCATGAAGAAGCGGGCGACGAAGCGAGACGAAACGCAGGCGACGAAGGACCTTCCGGCCCGGAACGACGAGAACGTGAAGGGGGGCGGGGTCAAGGATCACTCCATCGCCCCGTTGAACGGGATGTAGCCGGTCTGGACGCGCTTGGCCCGGGCGGCAGCACTTCTGTCTCTGCGGGCCAAGCGCGTGTCGCGCTCGGGGGGCAACAGACGCTGTCCTGACCTCGCCCTGAAGTCCACAAACTCACGTTGCGACGATGCGCGAAGTAACACTGCCCGAGGAACCTTGAACATCCCGGCGTCCCCGAGGCCCGCCCGGTGTGCGACACTACGCCGCGACAGCGACCGTCAGCTCGAACGTCAGGTCCGCAGCCACGATCGGACCCATTGAGGAGGCGAAGTGATGGCCAGGCGCCGCGTCGTGCTCACGGGGGCGGCCGGCTACGTCGCCCAGCGCATGTTCAGAGAGCTGGACGAGCGGTGGGACGTCGTCCCCATCGACGTACGCGGCACGACGCGCGACGGCAAGGCGGTGCCAAGGCTGGTCGTGGCCGATCTGACCAATCCCGACCGCAATGCCTATCGCCAGCATTTCAGGGGCGCCGACGCCGTCATCCACTGCGGCTTCGTGCGCGCGCCCGGCAAGACAGCCGACGACTGGCAGGACAACAGCGACGCGAAATTTCAGGCCGAGCACGCCAACGTCGCGCTGGCCTACAACGTTTACCGCACGGCACTCGAGGAAGGCGTGCGCCGCGTCGTCGCCTGCAGCTCCAACCACGCCGCCGACTACTACGAGCGCCTCGTCTGGGACGGCCGCGTGGACATGGTGACGCCCGAGATGCCGCCGCGCTCGGACAACTGGTACGGCTGGTCCAAGGCCTCCTACGAGCTGCTCGGCTTCGTGTTTGCCACCGGCAAGGTGGATGGCCGCCGACTGGAGGTCGTGCAGTGGCGCATCGGCGGCCCCCGCGACAACGACCTGGACAGCATCAAGCCCGGCGACGTCAAGGTCATGCACAGGGCACTCGGCGCCTATCTCTCGCGGCGCGACCAGGTCCAGCAGGCGATCAAGATGGTGGAGACACCCGACATCACCGACGACAACGGCATCCCGTTCCTCATCGTCTACGGCATCAGCGGCAACACGCACCGCTTCTGGAGCCTGGCCAGCGCGCGCCGCAAGATCGGCTACACGCCCGAGGACGACAGCCAGGTGAACTTCGCCGACCGCATCGCCGAGATCGCGCGCGCCGCGAAGAAGTCATGAGCGTGGTGCTGGGCACCGCCACGCCGGGCGGCGGCTTTCCCGTCTACGGCGACGCGCTGGCCGCCGCGCTCAACGAGGCCGATCCCACGCTGCGCGTGAGCACGCGCAACACCAAGGGCAGCACGGAGAACGTCCCGCTGCTGGAGGCCGGGGCGCTCGATCTCGGCCTCGTGCAGGGCGAGGTCGCCTACGAGGCGTTCGCCGGCGTGGGACGCGCGCCGGCCGACCTGCGCATCCTGGCCGCGATGTACTCCACGCCCGGCATGTTCGTCGTGCGCGGCGACTCGCCGGCGCGCGCCATCGAGGACCTGCGCGGCAAGCCGGTCGTCTTCGGCGCCCGCGGCTCCGGCCTGGTGATCCTCGCGCGCTACGTGCTGGACGGCCTCGGCCTCGACCAGGCGCGCGACTTCGAGCCGATCTTCCTCGACAAGGCCGGCGACGGCCCCGCGATGGTGCTCGACGGCCGCGCGGCGGCGCTCTGGGGCGGCGGCCTCGGCTGGCCGGGCTTCACCGCCGTCGCCAGCGCGCCGGCCGGCGCCCGCTTCCTCGTCCCCGACGCCGCCGGCATCCGCCGGATCCAGGGCAAGCACGCGTTCCTCAAGACGCTGACGGTCCCGGCCGGCGCCTATCCCGGCCTCGACGCGCCGCTGACGTCCGTCGGCTCCTGGAGCCTCGTCCTCGCGCGCCCCGCGCTCGCCGAGGACGTCGCCTACCGTCTGGCCCGCGCGCTGCACGCGACCGAGGCGCCGCTGGCCGCGCGGCTGCCGCAGGCGCGCGAGAGCACGATCGTCAACACGCTGGCCGCCGCGCCGCGCCGCGAGCTGATCCACGCCGGCGTGCTGCGCTACATGGCCGAGCTCGGTCTCGTCTGACCGTCAACGCACGGAGGCACGCATGCGAGCGCTGGTGACCGGAGCGGCGAGCGGGATCGGGCGGGCGACCTGTCTGCGGCTGGCGCGCGACGGCCAGGCGCACGCCACGCCGGCAAGGATCGCCGCGGTGGACCTGGCCGGGGCGCCCGGCCTCGACGGCGTGGTGAAGGAGCTGGCCGCGCTGGGCGCCGAGGCCATCGCCCTGCCCGGCGACATGGCGACGAGCGATGCGCCCGCCCGCGCGGTGGCCGCCGCGGTCGAGCGCTTCGGCGGGCTCGACGCGCTGGTGAGCAACGCCGGCGTCAACCGGCCGGGCCCGCTGGCGCAGTACTCGGTCGCCGACTGGGACTTTCTCTTCGCCGTCAACACGCGGGCAACGTGGCTGCTCGCCAAGGCCGCGCACCCGGCGCTCAAGGCCGCCCGCGGCGCCATCGTCGCCACGGCCTCGATGTCCGGAAGCAACGCGCACGCCAACCTCGGCGCCTACGGTCCCAGCAAGGCGGCGCTCATCAACCTCGTGCAGGTGCTGGCGCAGGAGTTCGGCCGCGACGGCATCCGCGTCAACAGCGTCTCGCCCGGCATGGTGCGCACCGGCATGACCGAGACCGTCTACCGCGACGCGACGATCGCCGCCGAGCGCGACGCGCTGGTGCCGCTGGGCCGCGTCGCCACGCCGGAGGACATGGCCGACGTCATCGCCTTCCTGCTGGGCGCCGACGCGCGCTACGTCAACGGCCACGACCTCGTCGTGGATGGCGGCGTCAGCGGCAACTTCCTGGGCCGCCTGCCCGGCGTCGGCAAGATTCCGCGCGGCTGAGATGCAGCCGGACACCTTCGATTACGTCGTCGTCGGCGCCGGCGCGGCCGGCTGCGTGCTCGCCAGCCGCCTCACCGAGCGCGCGGACACGCGCGTGCTGCTGCTGGAGGCCGGCGGCTCCGACCGCCGCAGCGAGGTCCGCATCCCGGCCGCGTTCACCAAGCTGTTCAAGACCGCCTGCGACTGGAACTACGAGACGGTCCCCCAGCCGGCGCTGGCCGGCCGCCGGCTCTACTGGCCGCGCGGCCGCATGCTGGGCGGCAGCACCTCGCTGAACGCGCAGATGTACGTGCCCGGCCACCCGGCCGACTACGACGCCTGGGCCGCCGCCGGCGCCAAGGGCTGGAGCCACGCGGAGGTGCGCCCGTACTTCCGGCGCGCGGAGAGCGCGGGCACGCTGTCCATCGAGCTGCCGCGCGATCCGAACCCGACGACGCGCGCGTTCGTCGAGGCCGCGCGCGCCTGCGGCCTGCCGGCGGTGACCGGCCGCAACGACGGCGGCCGCGAGGGCGTGGGCCTGACCTCGGTCACGCAGCGGCGCGGCCGGCGCTGGAGCGCGGCCGACGCGTACCTGCGGCCGGCGCTGCGCCGCCGCAACCTCA
>DASSLH010000353.1:0-3496 GCA_035689625.1 Candidatus Methylomirabilota bacterium
GCCGCTCGTCCTCGACCTCGACACGCCGGGCGCGAGCTTCGACGCCGGCTGGGCCGGCGCCGCCGAGCGCGTGGCCGCCCGCCGATCAGCTGGGGGGCCCCGACATGGCCCCCCAGCCCCCCCAACCCTCGGAGCGCCCCGGGAAACCCGTGGCGCTCCTCGACGACGCGATAGCGCCTAGCGGATCAGCTTCGCGAGGGCGTCCAGCCGCGGCAGCGTCTTGTCGCGCGGCTCGGAGGCCAGGCCGAAGATCGCGCGCGAGACGCCAGCCTGCGCGATGGCGTCGAGCGCCTCGCGCCGGGGCGGCGCGAAGAACAGGCCCACCGGCACCGACCGGGGATCGCGCCCGGCCCGCTGCAGCCGCTCGCGCAGCGCGGGAATCTTCTCCACCGGGTTGGTCTGCGGCCGCAGGATCGGCATCCAGCCGTCGCCGAGCTCCACCACGCGATCGAACGTCGTGGCCCCGTCGCCGCCGATGACGATCGGCGGGTGCGGCTGCTGCAGCGGCTTGGGATCGGCCCAGATCCGCTCGAAGTTCACGAACTCGCCGTGGAAGGACGCTTCCTGCTGCGTCCAGATGGCCTTCATGGCCAGCACGCGCTCGCGCAGCAGGCGCCAGCGCGTCTTGAACGCGGTGCCGTGGTCCTCCATCTCCTCGGCGTTCCAGCCGCCGCCGATGCCGAACAGGAAGCGGCCGCCGGAGAGCCGGTCCAGCGTGGCCACCTCCTTGGCCGTCGTGATCGGATCCCGCTCGATCACCAGGCAGATGCCGGTGCCGAGCTTGAGCCGCTTCGTGGCCGCCGCGGCCAGCGCGAGGGCGACGAACGGGTCGTAGGACGACCAGTACTCGCGCGGCAGCTCGCCGCCGCCCGGCCACGGGCTCCTGCGGCTGGCCGGGATGTGCGTGTGCTCCGGGAGCCACAGCGACTCGAAGCCGCGCTCCTCCAGCGCCCGCGCCAGCTCGTCGGGCGCGATCGCGTAGGCCGTCGAGAACATCACCACGCCGTAATCCATGTCGAGCGCCTCCTTGCATCTCTCAGACTCGGGTCAGGGCTAAGCTGGCCCGGGTGAAGGTGGCCGGAAGCCCGCGGTCTCCTCGGTCTGCGAAGGCCGTCCCTGAGCTTGGTGCCCCGGCCACCGTTCCATCATCGAACCCGAACAGTCGCTTGGGCCGCCAGAGCCCGCATTCGCAAGGACGGGTCATGGAACACTCCCTCTTCGTCGGCATCGATGTCGCCAAAGAGCATCTGGACGTTCATCTGCGCCCTGGTGACGAGGCCTTCCGCGTCGGCCACGACGACGCGGGGCTTCGCGCGCTGGTTGACCGCCTGCGTCCGCACCAACCCAGCCTCGTCGTGTTGGAAGCGACGGGAGGCTACGAGGTCACCGCGGCGGCAACGCTCGCGGGAGCCGGCCTGCCCGTCGCCGTCGTCAACCCTCGCCAGATCCGCGATTTCGGCCGGGCCACGGGCCAACTGGCCAAGACCGACCGCCTGGACGCTCGCACCATTGCGCTCTTTGCCGAAGCCATTCGCCCCGCCCCTCGGCCTCTTCCCAGCGATCAAGCGGATGCCTTGGGGGAGCTCGTCGCCCGCCGTCGCCAGCTGGTCGAGATGCTCGGCGCCGAACTGAACCGCCGCCGCCTCCTTCGTGACCGGCGCCTGCAACGCCAGGTCGACGCGCACATCGCTTGGCTCAAGGAGGCGCTGCGGCGCCTGGATCACGACCTCACCACCCTGATTCGTTCGACCCCGGTGTGGCGGGCGGCGGAGGACCTGCTGCGCACGGTGCCCGGCATTGGCCCCGTCACGGCCTCCACGCTCATCGCCGATCTCCCCGAATTGGGCCGCCTCGATCGCCGCCGGATCGCCGCGCTCGTCGGTCTGGCGCCGTTCGCCCGTGACAGTGGCGCCTTCCGCGGGCGCCGCATGATCCGGGGCGGCCGCGCCCCGATCCGCCGCGTGCTCTACATGGCGACCTTGAGCGCCATCAAACGCAATCCGGCGATCGCCGTCTTCTACCATCGCCTCGTCACCGCCGGCCGGCCCAGCACGGTCGCCCTCACCGCTGCCATGCGCAAGCTCCTCACCATCCTCAACGCGATGCTCCGAGACCGTCGCCCATGGCAACCCGCTTGACGCGCAAGACAGTCGCTCAGGGCAGCAGGGTCTTGCCGTCCGCCGACGGCAGCGCCAGGCCCGCGCGCTGCGCGAGCGTGGGCGCGATGTCGCGCATGTCCACGAGACCGAGCGCGCGGCCGGCCGGCACGCCGGGGCCGACGAGGAAGAAAGCCGCGCGCAGCTCCGGCACGTCGGGCAGGTGGCCGTGGGTGCCGCCGCGCACGCGCGTCACCTCGCCGGCCGTCGCGCTGGCGACGACCTGCCAGCCGGGCTTGATGCCGAGCAGGAACGACGCGGGCGGAAACCCGCCGCGCGCGTGCAGCGCGTCGGCCTCCAGCACGCGGTCGACCGCATCGGGATGCTCGGCCGCCAGCCGGGCCAGCACCTGCCGCACCGCCGTCCTCGTCGCCCCGTCGGCCGGATCCTTCAGCACGATCGCCGCCGAGCCGCCGGACGACCACGGCAGCGCGCTCCATTCGGTCACCCGGCGGCGGTCCAGCGTCACCAGGCCGGCGGCGCGGAAGGCCGGCAGCAGGTTGAGCTGGCGCTCCATCGCCGCGAAGCCGTGGTCGGACACGACGGCCATCCACGTGCGGCCCGGCGCCAGCCGCTCGGCCGTCGCGCGCAGCCGGGCCAGCACGGCGTCCTGCCGCTCGAGCACCGCCATCACCTCGGGGGCGAACGGGCCGTGCTCGTGCTGGGCGTGATCGAGCGCGATGAGGTGCAGCGTGAGCAGCGACGGGCGCTTGTGCTCGAGCAGCCAGACGGCGAAGCGGCCGCGGCCCTCGTCGGCCTCCACGTCGAGCGCGCGCGGGTACGGCCCCAGCGCGGCTTCCATCTCGGCCAGCAGGCCCGGCGTGGACACCACGCGCAGCAGCCGCGCGTCGCCGGGGCCGCCGACGTGCCAGAACTCCGGCACGGCGTAGTCCACGCGCGCACCGACGCTGACCGGCCAGTTCAGGCTCGCCGTCTTCCACCCGGCCCGCGCCGCGGCGTCCCAGAGCGTCGGCACGCGGATGTCCTCCGCGTACCAGTACCAGGCCACCTCGCCGAGCCGCTGGGGATCGAACAGCGTGTTGGCGAAGATGCCGTGGCGCGCCGGCCAGACGCCGGTGAGCAGCGTCGTGTGGCTCGGATAGGTCGTGGTCGGGACGACGCCTTGCACGCCCTCGGCGAAGGCGCCCTCGGCGACGAGCCGGCGCAGCGCTGGCAGCGTCACGCCACGCGCGTCGGCGCCGCTGACGTGGTCGGGGCGCAGGCCGTCGACGGACACGATCAGCAGCAGCGGCGGGGGCGCCGGGGCGGCCGCCGCGGCGCCGATGGAAAGCGCGCAGGAGGCGGCCAGCAGCAGGACGAGCAGACGCCGTCGGCTCACG
>DASSLH010000354.1:0-2969 GCA_035689625.1 Candidatus Methylomirabilota bacterium
CCGGCGCGGCCGACGCTGCCCCAGCACCTCCCCGGCCGCCCGCCGCACGATGGCCGCGGTCACCTGGGTGCGGCCGGCCGCGTAGGCGCCCAGCAGCGCGCGATCGCAGATCGTGTTGATGAGCCGCGGGATGCCGCGCGAGGCGCGGTGCACGAGGCGGAGGGCGGCGCGGCGGAAGATCGGCCGGTGCTGCCCCGCCGTCTGCAGCCGATGCCGCACGTACGCGCGCGTCTCGGGCTCGCTGAACGGGCGGAGGTGGTAGCGCGCCGTCACGCGCTGGGCCAGCTGCCGCAGGTCGCCGCGCGCCAGCACCGTGCGCAGCTCCGGCTGCCCGATGAGGATGATCTGCAGCAGCTTCTCGCGCGTCGTCTCCAGGTTGGTGAGCAGGCGGACCTGCTCGAGCACCTCGCGGCTGAGGTCCTGCGCCTCGTCGATCACCAGCACGGTGCGTCGCCCGCGCGCGTGGGCGTCCAGCAGGTAGCGGTCCAGCGCGTCCACGAGCGTCTTGAGGCTCGTCGTGCCGGCCGGGTACGGCACGCGCAGCTCGTCGCAGACGGCGGCCACCAGCTCGACGGACGTCAGCGCCGGGTTGAAGACCATCGCCACGTCCACCTCGGGCGGCAGCTGCTCCAGCAGCGCGCGGCACAGCGTCGTCTTGCCGGTGCCGACCTCGCCGGTGAGCTGCACGAAGCCGCCGTTGGCGCCCAGGCCCCACAGCAGGTGGGCGAGCGCCTCGCGATGGCCCTCGGACAGGAAGAGGTAGCGCGGGTCCGGCGCGATCGAGAACGGCGGCTCGGCCAGGCCGAAGTGGGACGTGTACACCGTGCCGCTATTCTAGGGGATGCCGACCACGGCGCGAAGCCTCGGCGCTCAGCGCCGGCGCGTGTGGGCCGACAGGCCCCGCTCCCAGAGGTACTCCTTCTCGCCCATGTGCTTGCCCACCCACCGGCCCAGCACGAAGAACAGGTCGCTGAGGCGGTTGAGGTAGCGCAGCGGCCACTCGCTGATCGGCTCCACGCGCGAGAGCGCCAGGCACTCGCGCTCGGCCCGCCGGCACACCGTGCGGGCCTGGTGCAGGAAGCCGTGGATGGGACCGCCGCCCGGCAGGATGAACGACTTCAGTGGCGCCAGATCCTTCTGGCAGCCGTCCATGATCTGCTCGAGCTCCCTCACCTCGCCCTCGCCGATCTTGAACATGCCCTCGTACTCGGCCTCGGACGGCGTGGCCAGCTCGCTGCCGACGTCGAACAGCTGGTTCTGGATCTTGCGCAGGGTGGCCTCGAGCCAGGCGTGCTTCGCCCTCCGCGGCCCGCGCGCCTTCATCCGCTCGGCGTTGAAGACGCGCACGAGGCCGACGACCGCGTTGAGCTCGTCCACCGTGCCGTAGGCGACGATGCGCGGCGAGTCCTTGGGCACGCGCTTGCCGCCGACCAGCGCCGTCTCGCCGCGATCGCCGAGCCGCGTGTAGACGCGCGTGATGCTGATGGGCATGGCCTGAGCCTCCGCGGTATTCTACGTCAACCGTGAAGACGCGCTCCCGCGCCGTCCTGGGCGTCGCCTCGGCCATCCACTTCCTGCACGATGGCTTCTCGGAGACGCTCTACGTCTTCCTGCCGCTGTGGGCGCGCGAGTTCGGCCTCACGTTCGCGCAGGTCGGCCTCATCCGCTCGGCCTACACCGGCGGCATGTCGGCCTTCCAGATCCCCGCCGGTGTGCTGGCCGAGCGCCTGGGCGAGCGCTGGCTGCTGGCCGGCGGCACCGCGATCACGGCGCTGGGCTTCATCGCCGCGGGCTGGGCCGGCGGCTTCGTCGCGCTGCTGGCGCTGCTGCTGATCGCCGGCCTCGGCTCGGGCGTGCAGCACCCGCTGTCGTCCTCGATCGTGTCCAAGGCCTACGAGGCCAGTGGCCGCCGCACGGCGCTCGGGACCTACAACTTCTCCGGCGACGTCGGCAAGGCCGGCGTGGCGGCGGCGATCGGGCTGCTGGCGGGACTGGTCGGCTGGCGGTGGGCCGGCGCCACCTACGGCGTGATCGGTGTCCTCGCCGCGCTGCTGATCGTGCCGCTGCTGCGCCGGCTCCGCGCGGGCGCCGCCGAGGCGCACGAGGCCGGCGCCCCGGCGCTGCGCGGCGGCTGGGGCATCCGCGACGGCCGGGGCTTCTCCGCGCTCTGCGCGATCGGGATGATCGACAACGCCACCCGCACCGGCTTCCTCACCTTCATGCCGTTCATCCTCATCGCCAAGGACCTGGGCGTGGGCGGCGTGGGGCTGGCGTTCGCGCTGGTGTTCGTGGGCGGCGCCACCGGGAAGTTCGTGTGCGGCGTCATCGCCGACCGGGTGGGCGTCATCCGCACCGTCGTGCTGACCGAGGCGGCGACGACGGTCGGTATCCTGACGGTCGTGGCGGCGCCGCTGCCGGTGGCGCTGGTCGTGCTGGTCCCGCTCGGCATCGCGCTCAACGGCACGTCGTCCGTGCTCTACGGCACCGTCGCCGACCTCGTGTCCTCCGAGCGGCGCTCGCGCGGGTACGGCCTCTACTACACGCTGACGATCGCCGCCTCGGCGCTGGCGCCGACCGCCTGGGGCTTCGTCGGCGACGCCGCCGGCGTGCCGGTCACGCTGAGCATGGTGGCGATCGTCGTGCTGGCGACGATTCCCCTCTGCCTGATCCTGCGTCCCGCCGTGACGGTGCCCGTTGAGGCGTGAGCGCGCTCAGTGGGGCGCCGCCGGCGGCGCCCCACCCGCGGCCGCCTCGGCGATCGCGTGATCGTTGTCGGCCGGGACGGCGCCGCTGACGCCCACGGCGCCGATCACGCGCCCGTCGGCCATGATCGGCACGCCGCCCCTGCCGAAGACCAGCTGGTAGTCGCCGAGCGCGGCGACGTTGCCGGCGAAGAGCTGGCGACCCCTGCTGAAGCGCTCCTCCATGTCGAGCGTGGTGGTGCGGAAGGCCGCCGCGGCGTTGGCCTT
>DASSLH010000355.1:0-4593 GCA_035689625.1 Candidatus Methylomirabilota bacterium
CCGCGGCACCGGCTTGTCGGAAATCAAGAACTTCCTCGGCTCAAGAAGTACTGCAGCCTTCATTCGATTGACCACCGATGCGCGAGACGACTCCACCGAGCGCCTCCGAGCGATGGGGGGTATCGGGGGGAGCGCCAAGACGCTCCCCCCGATGTTGGGGATCAAACGACCACCGTGATCTCTTCAACCGGGAAGCTCGAGATGATCTCCGTGCGATCAGGATGCACGATCAGCATTTCCTCGATGCGCACGCCGAACTCGTACTTCTTGCCGTGCTGCGTCTCCAGCGCGAAGACCATGCCCGGCTTGATCTCCAGCGGATGATCGAGCGACCAGATGCGCGAGATGACCGGCTGGTCGTACTGCGCCAGGCCGAGGCCGTGGCCCCACAGGTTGGCGGCCGCCTGGTCCTCCTCCTCGTAGCCCCACGCCTCCTTCGCCGACGGCCACTTGAGCGCGATGTCGCGGGTGGTCACGCCCGGGCGCACGACGTGGATGGAGTCGTAGAGCCACTTGAGCGCGGTCGCGTAGTAGTCCTTCATCTCCTGGGTCGGCTGCTTGCCCACGCAGTAGGTGCGGTAGTAGCACGACTTGTAGCCGTTCCAGGTCAGCGCGGCGAGGTCCATGAACACGATCTCGCCCGGCTTGATGATGCGGTCGGAGAAGTTGCGCCAGTTGGGCCACGTGTTGGGCCCCGAGGACACGATGACGTCCTCGACGTCCTCCATGCCGGGGATGCCGTACAGGAACTCCATGATGTGGGCGGTCACCTGGTTCTCGGTGAGCCCCGGCTTGAGGAAGCGCATCGTCTCCCAGTGGGCCGCATCCCCGATGGCGCCCACGATGCGCAGGCACTCCTGCTCGTCCTCGTTCTTGACCGCGCGGGCCTCCATCATCGGCGTCATGCCGTCGGCCCACTTGAGCTTCTTCTCCTGGAAGATGTTCAGCATGTTGATGTCGATGAAGTCCACGCCCAGCGTCTTGTCGGCGACCTGAAAGCGATTCATCTCCTTGATGATCGCGTTGGTGAACTTCTCGACCTGCTGGCGCGAGGCCGGCCCCGCCGCGCCCTTGATCCAGGCGTACGACCACCGGATGTTCTGCTCGGGGATCCACGGCGCGTGGCGCTGGATCTGCATGCCGATGTCGCCCTGCTCGAACAGCACCGGCGCGCCGTCGCCGCACAGCAGCGCGTAGCGCAGACCGGGCTTGAGCCGGTTCCAGCCGGGCGTCAGCGTGCTCGTCACGTAGCGCACGTTCTCGTCGTACATGAGCAGCATCGCGCCCAGGTTGTGGGCCTTCATCCGCTCGCGGGCGCGCTCGACGCGGTACTTGCGCAGCCGGTCCCAGTTGATGCGCTGTTGCCAGTCGACCCCGGCGATCCCGAAGTTCCCCATGGTCTCTCCTCGTGGCCCGTTCGCTTCAGCGCTGGCGCACGGCGACCGCGCGCCCGCTCGCCGCCGATTCCACGATGGCGTCCAGCACCGCGATCGCCGCCGTGCCCTCCTCGCCGCCGACCTCCGGCCGCCCGCCCTCGCGCACGCAGCGCGCGAACTCCGCCAGCTGCTCGGCCACGGCGTCGACCGGCGGCAGCGGCACCGCGGCGCGCTCGGCCTGTCCGCGTCGGGCGACGTGCAGCCGGGCGCCGTCGGCCTCGGCCCAGCCCTGGGCCTCGGTGCCGTGCACGGTCAGGGTGTTCGTGCGATTGGCATAGACCCAGGCGGTGCCCAGGTAGCCCAGGGCGCCGGAGGCGAACTCGAACAGGATGCCGCTGGTGTCGTCGATGTCCACCGCGGTCAGCGCCACGCGCTTGACCATCGCCATGACGCTGATGATCGGCCCCGCCAGGTACTGGTAGGTGTCCACGTGGTGAATGCCGAGGTTGGTCATCGCGCCGCCCGGCGCCTCGGCGCGGGCGCCGCGCCACATGGCCGGCGTGAACGTGAAGCCGATGTCGGCTGAAAAATTGCCCTCGATCTGCACGACCTTGCCGAGCTCGCCGGCGTCGATCATGCGCTTGAGGGCCCGGTAGGCGGCGAGGCGGCGGCGCTGCTGGCCCACCGCGAGCACCACGCCGGCCTGGCGACAGGCCTCCGTCGCTCTGCGCGCGTCGGCGGCCGTGAGCGTGAAGGGCTTGTCCACGAACACGTGCTTGCCCGCCCGGGCGGCGGCGATCACCTGCTCGGCGTGGGCGGTGTGCGGCGTGGCGATGAGCACGCCCTCGACGTCGCGGTCGGCCAGCACGGCCTCGAAGCTCTCGACGCCGCGGCAGCCGTGCTTCGTCGCGAACGCCGCGCGCGGCTCCGGCGAGCGCGCCGTGCAGGCCACGACCTCCAGGCCGGTGCCCTTGCGGGCGGCGTCGCACAGCACGCCGCTCCACCAGCCCACGCCGATGGAGGCGACGCGAACCCGAGCGGCGCTCACCGGCCGGTCGCCAGCGGCAGCGTCACCGGCTCGTTCTTCTCGGCCGAGACGTCAGCGGCGATGTAGACCTCCATCACCGTGCGCGCCTGCTCGGGAGTCACCAGCACCGGGCGATCGTAGGCCACCGCCTCCAGGAAGTGCACGGTCTCGGCCGCCATCGGCCCCGCATAGGTGTGGTCCACGCGCTCGCCCGGCATCGTGGACAGCGGCAGCACCATTCCGGTGTCCATCGTGTTGAGGACGACGTCGCGGTGGCTGTCGTCCACGAGCACGGCGCCGTCGGTGCCGACCATCTCGATCCACGTCGTGGAGAAGTTCGGGTAGCCGGGTGGCAGCGTCCAGCCGGCGCCAACCACGAACGACAGCCCGCTGTCCAGCGTCACCGTGATCCACTGCGTGTCGGGGATCGGCGCCCCGCTCTGGGCCTGCATGACGCCGAAGTTGGCCTGCGAGTAGACGCGCACCGGCTTGGCCGGCTCCAGGCACCACAGCAGGAAGTCGAGGTCGTGGGTGGCCTCCATGGCGGCCGGGGAGAGCTTCACGCGGCCGCTGATCTTCTTGCCCAGTCCGCGTGTGATGTGGCGACTGACCAGCGCGCTGACCGGCGTGCCGATCGCCCCGCTGCGCAGCGTCTTGCGCACGTAGGCGAACTTGGGATTGAAGCGCTGCGAGTAGCCGATCGTGAGCTTGAGCTTGCGCTGGCGGGCCAGCGCGATCAGCTCGTCGGCCTCGGGCAGCTCCATGGCGATCGGCTTTTCCAGGAACACGTGCTTGCCGGCGGCCAGGAAGTCGCGGGCCATCGGAAAGTGCGTCGTCTCCGGCGTGGCCGAGACATACACGGCGTCGATCTCGGCCGACTCGAGCAGTTCCTTGTAATCTCCGGTCGCGGTCCTGGCTCCCGTCAGCCGCGCGATCTCCTCCAGCCGCTCGGGCCGCGCCTCGCACACGTGCAGGCTGCGCACCAGCGGGTGCGCGGCGCACGTCTCCGCGCGGATGCCGCCGCACCAGCCGGTCCCGACGACCGCGACGCCGATCTGTTTCATGGTCACGCTCCCTCGGATCGGCGCGATTGTACCAAGGCGCCGCGGCGCCAGGCGGCTAGGACAGCCCCCAGCTGCGCACGTGCTCGGGGACGATCCGGAACATCACCCGGTCGGGCGGCATCGCGCGGCCGCCCCACAGGCGTACCAGACGCGGATACTTCTCGTGGAAGCGCTCGGCCAGCGTGCGCCGCTCGGGGCCGTCGGCCAGGAACTGCGCGCGGCCGCGCACGGTGACGCCGCGGATCTCCTGGCCGCCGCCGCCCGCCTCGGCCACCACGCACACGCGCGGATCGCGCCTCAGGTTGCGGACCTTCGAGGAGCGCTCGACGCTGATCATCGTCAGCGACGCCGCGTCGTGCAGGAACCACATCGCCATCGCCAGCGGAGCGCCGTCGGGCTGCAGCGTGGCCAGCACCGCGATCTCCCTGGTCGCCAGGAAGCGCTGCACGCGCGGATCGTCGAGCATCACGGGACGATCGGCAGCAGCACGTGGGAGGGCTGCCGGGGGCCGCAGTGGATCGTGACGGTCTTGCCGAAGACCTCCGGCGGCCGGTCCTCGGCGTCGTCGTGCTTGAACGGGCCCACGCCGGTGAAGACGGCGCCCAGCGTGCCGAGCCCCGCGCCGGCGCCGCCCGGGTACTCGTAGTCGCGCCCGCGCACGGTGAGGCCGAGGCGGTGGCCGGCGGGAACGACGATGGACGTCGGCCAGATCTCGACGTCGAGCTCGTAGACCTTGCCCGGCGTGAGCGGCTGGACCTCGTCGTGCGTGTGGTACGGCCGCCACGGCTTGCTGAGCTTCGGATCGAGCTTGCGGCGGGAGGCGCGCAGCCAGCCCTGGGCGATCGGCGTATGGGGATCGAGCGCGCCCTGGAACGTCACCTCCGACAGGTTCGGCGTGAACACCCGGAACACGAGGAACAGATCGGCGTCGGTCGTCTCCGAGGAGATCCACAGCTTGGCCGCGACGGGCCCGGTGATCTCCGTCGTCTCCGTCAGCGGCGGCGTGAGGAACGTCACGCCGTCGCCGAGGCCGGCGTAGGCCACGCGGCCCGCGCGGGCGCCGGCCGACGCCGTCAGGCTCTGGTCGACGGGATTGAGGTAGAACTTCGTCCACCGCGTGCGGGCC
>DASSLH010000356.1:0-15410 GCA_035689625.1 Candidatus Methylomirabilota bacterium
GGCACGCCGGATCCCGGCGCCTTCTGGCGGCTCATCGCCCAGCACGGCGTGAACGCGCTGTTCACGGCGCCCACGGCCTTCCGCGCCATCAAGAAGGAAGACCCGCAGGGCGAGCACATGAAGAAGCACGACCTCCGGCACTTCCGCACGCTGTTCCTGGCCGGCGAGCGCTGCGATCCCGACACGCTGCTGTGGGCGCGCGAGCGGCTGCAGGTGCCGGTCGTGGATCACTGGTGGCAGACGGAGACGGGCTGGCCGATCGCGGCCAACTGCGTGGGGCTCGGCATGCTGCCGGTGAAGCCCGGCTCGCCGACAAAATCGGTGCCCGGCTACGACGTGCGCGTGCTCGGCGAGGACAACGCCGAGCTGCCGCGCGGGCAGATCGGCTCGATCGCCATCAGGCTGCCGCTGCCGCCCGGCTGCCTGCCGACCTTGTGGAACAACGACGCCGGCTACGAGACGTCGTACCTCAGCAAGCACCCCGGCCACTACCTCACCGGCGACGCCGGCTACCAGGACGAGGAGGGCTACCTCTTCATCATGAGCCGCGTGGACGACATCATCAACGTCGCCGGTCACCGGCTGTCGACCGGCGCGATGGAGGAGGTGCTGGCCGCGCATCCCGACGTGGCGGAGTGCGCCGTGGTCGGCGTCGCCGACGACATCAAGGGCGAGGTTCCCGTCGGCTTCGTCGTCACCAAGGCCGGCGTGTCCAGGCCCGACGCCGAGCTGATGAAGGAGCTGGTCGAGCGCATCCGCCAGCAGATCGGGCCGGTGGCGGCGTTCAAGACCGCCATCGTCGTCACGCGCCTGCCCAAGACGCGCTCGGGCAAGATTCTGCGCGGCACCATGAAGAAGATCGCCGACAGCCAGGCGTACACGCTGCCGGCGACGATCGACGATCCCGCCATCCTGGGCGAGATCACCACGGCGCTCAAGGGCGCCGGCTACGCGAAGGAGACGCGATGAGCGATCAGGCGAGGTCGGGACCGGCGGTCGCCCGCGCCCGGGTGCCGCTGGTCGAGCGCGAGCAGGCGACGCCGGCGCAGCAGGCGGCGTGGGACGCGATCAGCCAGAGCCGCGGCCGCGTGGCCGGCCCGTTCGCCGCCCTGCTGCACAGCCCCGAGCTGGCCCGGCGCATCGCCGCCGCCGGCCACTACGTGCGCTTCGACGGCCCGCTGCCCCAGGCCGTGCGCGAGATCGCGATCATCACGGTGGCGCGCGCGCTCGACGCGCAGTACGAGTGGGCCGCCCACGCGGTGCTCGCCCGCAAGGCGGGGGTGCGCGAGGAGGTCATCACCGCGATCCGCGAGCGCAAGGCGCCGACCGGCCTCACGCCGGACGAGGCGCAGGTGTGGCGCTTCGCGGAGGCGCTGATGCGCGAGCACCGCGTCAGCGACGCCGACTTCGCGGCGCTGCAGGCGCGCTTCGGGCTCGAGGGCCTGGTGGATCTCACCGCGGTGGTCGGCTACTACGCGATGATCGCCTGCGCGCTCAACGCGTTCGGCGTCGAGCCGACCCCGGGCGAGGCGCCGCTGTCGTGAGGCGCTACCGGTTCATCGTGGCGCGCGGCAACGAGCGCCTCTACGAGCACCTCGTGCGCTCGCTGGGCGGCCTCGAGGAGGTCGAGATCATCATGGACCGGCGCGCCGAGAAGCGCCGGCACGGTGGCGGCAGCGGCCGGCCCTCCGAGCGCCGGGTGCTCAACCGCGTGGACGAGGACCTCAAAACGTTCGGCTGGGCGTTCGTGAAGCTCGAGCGCGGACCGGCATGAGGCGGCCGGCGCTGCTCGCGGTGGCGCTGCTGCTGGCCACGGCCGGCATCGCGATCGCCGCCGATCCCATCGGCGTGATCACCGAGCTGCAGCTCGGCGGCGGGCATGTCGAGGTCAAGCCCGCCGCCGGCGGTGACTGGCAGCCGGCGCGTCCGCTGCTGGCCGTGCACGCCGGCGACCAGCTGCGCGCCAGCGGTGATGCCCGGGCGGTCGTCGTGTTCATGGCTTCGCAGCGCGGCACGATCCTCACCGAGGCGAGCTCGCCGCTCACGGCGGCGGCGCCGGCCGAGCCCGGCATCGGCGAGCGGCTGAAGGCCGCGCTCGGCTTCCTGCAGACGGCCTCGCGGGAGCCGAGCCGCGTGGCGGCCAGCATGCGGGGCAGCCGCGAGCTGGCCCCGCTGATCGTGGCGCCCCGCGGCGCGACGCTGGTGACGCCGGAGGCGCTCACGCTCGACTTCACCGGGCCCGAGCGCCTGCGCTACACGGCGCGGATCCTCGCGGCCGACGGCCGGGTGCTGTGGGAGGGCCGCGACCTGGCGCCGCGCCCGGTGACGCTGTCGGCCCGGGAGGTGCGGCTGGCGCCCGGGCGCTACCACTGGGAGCTGCAGGCGCCCGGGCACGGCGTCCAGCACGCCTCGTTCGACGTGCCGGCCGCGGAAGTGACCGGGCGCGTGAAGGCCGCGCTCGCCCAGGTGGCCGCGGCGCGCTATCCGCCCGCGACCGCCGCGCTGCTCAGGGCGGCGGGGCTCATGCGCGAGCGCTTCTACGCCGACGCGCGCCGCGAGCTGCTGGCCGGGCTCGCCGTCAGCCCGGCCGAGCCCACGCTGCACCTGCTGCTCGCCAACGTCTACCAGGAGACGGGGCCCGAGGGATTCGCCGAGCGCGAGTTCGCCGACGCCGCGGCGCCGCCGGCCCGCTGACGCTCGCGCGCGCTTCGGTTACAATCCGAGCCATGTGGCAGGGCAGCGTCGTGTCGATCCACATCGCCCCCGAGGCGGGGGCGCCGCTCATCGTCGTGCCCCAGGTGCGGGCGATCGCCGGGCAGGGGCTGGAGGGCGATCGCTACGCGACCGGCCGCGGGTACTACTCGCCCAAGCCCTCGCTCGGCGGCCGCGAGGTGACGCTGATCGAGATGGAAGCGGTGGAGGCGCTGGCCGAGGGCGTGCTGAACGCCGAGGGCGAGCGCGGCGGCATCAAGCTCAACGCCGCCCAGACGCGCCGCAACATCGCGACCCGCGGCGTGCCGCTCAACCACCTGGTGAACACGGCGTTCCGGGTGGGCGAAGTCGTGCTGCGCGGCACGCGGCTGTGCGAGCCGTGCAAGTACCTGGACAGCCTCACCCAGCCCGGGGTGATGGCGCTGCTGGTCCATCGCGGCGGGCTGCGCGCCCAGATCGTTCAGGGCGGAATCGTTCGGGTCGGCGACACGATCAAACCAGAGGAGACCCCATGACGCCTCCGATCACGATCTACACCAACGTCGGCTGAGGGCCCTGCCACCGGGCGACAGAGTATCTGTCGCGAAAGGGCGTCGCCTTCACGGAGCGCAACGTCGGCAAGGACCCCACGGCGCGCCAGGAGCTGATGGACCTGGGCCTGACCTCGCTGCCGGTCATCCTGATCGGTGACAAGCGCCTCACCGGCTTCAATCCGACGGCGATCGACGCCGCGCTGGGCGGATAGAGAGAAGGACGCCATGCCGTCGCAGGCCAACATCGACAAGATGTGGGCGTACGCCCGCAAGTTCGCCGAAAAATCCGGGACGTCGCTGCATCCCGACGTCAGTGTCACCCAGACCGTGGTCGAAGGTCTCGCGCGCCACATCGAGGAAGTCGGCCGGCCGCTCTGCCCCTGCAACTTCTATCCGGATCCCAAGGAAGAGGCCAAGCAGCGCCGCTGGATCTGCGCCTGCGAGGAGATGCAGAAGTACAAGTACTGCCACTGCCTGCTGTTCGTCACCCCCGAGGGCGTGCCGATCACCGAGTACCTGCCCGAGGACCACGAGGGCCGGCAGGCCTACGGCGTGGTGAAGGACCCCACGCCGGACAAGGGCCGGGCGGTCGCCCGCGTGCTGGAGAAGCAGGGGCAGCAGGAGTAGCGTCGTCCCACGTCCCATCCCCGGAGGCCGCTCGTGAGCGCTCATCGCGAAGAGTTCATGGTGCCCGGCATGTCCGAGCCCGTCAGCCACTTCACCCACGTCGTGCGCGCCGGCCGGATCGTGTTCGTCTCCGGCTGCGTGGCCACCGACGCCCAGGGACGGGTGGTGGGCGGCAGCGACATCGTCGCCCAGGCCCGCCAGGTCCACGAGAACATCAAGCGCTGCCTCACCGCCGCCGGCGCCACGTTCGCCGACGTGTGCAAGGTCACGGTCTTCCTGCGCAACGTCGGCGACCGCGAAAAGGTCAACACGGTGCGCAAGGAGTACTTCGGCCCGCATCGCCCGGCCAGCACGTTGGTGGAGATCTCCCGGCTGGTGCGCGACGACTACCTGATCGAGATCGAGGCCACGGCCGTGCTGCCCGAGCGGCGGCGGCCGACGTCCCGCGTGACGGCGCGACCGCGCCGGGCGCGCGCGCGGAGGAAGTGATGCCGACGGTCCGCCTGCGCGACGCCTCCGAGTACCCGGAGCCGGCCCGCAAGATGTTCGAGCTGAGCAAGGAGTGGTTCGCCCACGACTTCAAGCAGCCGGCAGCCATGAGCCGCGTGATGGCCTGGGACCCCGGCTTCGGCGCCCCCCACGGCCGGGCCATGAAGCGGGCGATGGCGCCGGGCGAGTTCAGCCGCGGCGAGAAGGAGATGGTCGCCGCCGTCGTCAGCGGCGTCAACGCCTGTCACTACTGAGTCACCGCGCACACTGCAGCCGGGAAGCTGCAGGGGATGAGCAGCGACGCCCTCTGGTACGAGGCCGCCCAGGTGGTAGGGATCACCAACGCGCTCAACGTCGCCGCCGACGGTCTCGGCGCCGCGGGCCTGGCGGCCGTCGAGCCGGCGGCGGCCCCGGCCGAGGTCCGCGTCATCTACGGCGAGATCGAGGCGTTCTACGGCGGCAACGGCGTGCCCTCGCCGTTCCGGCTCATCGCCCGCGACCCGGGCTACCTGGCCGACGTCTGGGGCGCGACGCGTCATACCTTCGCCGACAACCGCCTGCCGCGGCGGCTCAAGGAGGCCCTGGCGTTTGCCGTCTCCCTGACCTCGCGATCGGCGTTCGGCAGCGCCTTCCACCTGGCCGAGATGCGGCGCCTGGGCGTGAGCGAGCGCGGCGTCCTGGAGGTGGTCGGCGTCACCCAGATGTTCTCGTCCTACACGAAGATCGCCGACACCCTGGCGCTCGAGCCCGACATGGGCGACATCGCACCCGAGGATCCCAGCCCCGCGCCCGGACGCTGAGGCCATGTCGCCGCCGGCGCCCGAGAACCTCAGCCGCGCGATCGACCTCTGGCGCGAGGCCTACCGGGAGCAGATGAAGGGCGACCTCGGGCGCGCGATCGACCTCTACCGGGAATCGATCCGCGTCTGCCCGACGGCCGAGGCCCACACGTTCCTGGGCTGGACGTACTCGTTCCAGGGCCGGCTGGACGAGGCCACGCAGGAGTGCTTCCGCGCCATCGAGCTCGATCCCGACTTCGGCAACCCCTACAACGATATCGGCGTCTACCTCATGCAGCAGGACAAGCTCGACGAGGCGGTGCCGTGGCTGGAGAAGGCCAAGCGGGCGCGGCGCTACGAGCCGCGGCAATTTCCGTTCATGAATCTGGGCCGGATCTACCTCAAGCAGGGCAAATGGTGGGACGCCCTCCGCGAGTTCGAGGCCGCCGTCGCCCTGGCCCCGAAGGATCCCGGCGCCGCCAAGGCCCTGCATTCGCTGAGGGCGCGCCTGAACTAGCTCCGGCCACCGATAGCGGGTGGCACCGAAATCGCAAGGGCCTCAGCCGTGACCCCACGACCCTGGTCCTCTCCGGTGCGCACGCGGCCCGGCCGGCCCTACCCGCTCGGCGCTACCTGGGACGGCTCCGGCGTCAACTTCGCCCTCTTCTCGGAGAACGCCACCGCCGTCGAGCTGTGCCTGTTCGACGAGGCGCGCGAGACGCGGGTGCCGGTGACCGAGCGCACCGAGGGTGTCTGGCACGTCTACCTGCCGGAGGCGCGGCCGGGACTGCGCTACGGCTACCGCGTGCAGGGCCCCTGGGAGCCGCAGGCCGGCCACCGCTTCAACGCCAGCAAGCTGCTGCTGGACCCGTACGCGCGCGCCATCGACGGCGCCGTGCGCTGGAGCGACGCGCTGTTCGGCTACGAGGTGGGGCACCCCGAGGCCGACCTCACGATGGACGGCCGCGACAGCGCGTCCGGCATGCCGAAGTCCCTGGTCGTGGACACCGCGTTCACCTGGGGCAGCGACCGGCCGCCCCGCACGCCGTGGAACGAGACGGTGATCTACGAGGTGCACGTCAAGGGCTTCACGGCGCGCCACCCCGACGTCCCCAAGCACCTGCGCGGCACCTACGCCGGCTTCGTGTCGCCGCCGGCGCTGGCCCACCTGCGCAACCTCGGCGTGACCGCCGTCGAGCTGATGCCCGTCCAGCAGTTCGTCGCCGACAAGCACCTGGTCGAGCGCGGGCTGACGAACTACTGGGGCTACAACTCGATCGGCTTCTTCGCGCCGGATATCCGCTACGCGGCCAACCGCCGCCACGCCGCCCAGGTCAACGAGTTCAAGACGATGGTCAAGACCCTGCACGACGAGGGCATCGAGGTCATCCTCGACGTCGTCTACAACCACACCGCCGAGGGCAACCACCTGGGCCCCACGCTCTGCTTCCGCGGCCTCGACAACGCCGCCTACTACCGGCTCACCGAGGACCGGCGGTACTACATGGACTTCACAGGGTGCGGCAACACGCTGAACATGACGCACCCGCGTGCGCTGCAGCTGATCATGGACAGCCTGCGCTACTGGATCCAGGAGATGCACGTCGACGGCTTCCGCTTCGACCTGGCCTCGGCGCTGGCGCGCGAGCTGAACGACGTCGACCGGCTGGGCTCGTTCTTCGACATCATCCACCAGGACCCGGTCATCTCGCAGGTCAAGCTCATCGCCGAGCCGTGGGACCTCGGCGCCGGCGGCTACCAGGTCGGCAACTTCCCCTACCTGTGGGCGGAGTGGAACGGTGTCTACCGCGACACGACCCGCGCCTTCTGGAAGGGCGACGAGGGACAGGTTGGGAGCATCGGCCACCGGCTCACGGGCTCCAGCGACCTCTACGGCCACGGCGGCCGCCGGCCGTACGCGTCCATCAACTTCGTCACCGCCCACGACGGCTTCACGCTGCACGACCTCGTCTCCTACAACGACAAGCACAACGAGGCCAACGGCGAGGACAACCGCGACGGCTCCGACCACAACCTGTCCTGGGACCACGGCGTCGAGGGGCCGACCGACGACGTGAAGATCGTCGCGCTGCGCGAGCGCCAGAAGCGCAACTTCCTGGCCACCCTGCTGCTGTCGCAGGGCGTGCCGATGATCTGCGGCGGCGACGAGATGGGCCGCACCCAGCAGGGCAACAACAACGCCTACTGCCAGGACAACGAGATCTCCTGGCACGACTGGCACCTGGACGGCCGCCGCAAGGCGCTGCTCGCCTTCACGCGCTTCGTGATCCGCCTGCGCCGGCACCACCCGGTGCTGCGGCGGCGGCAGTTCTTCTACGGCCGCGCCATCTATTCCGACGTGAAGGACCTCACGTGGTTCCGGCCGGACGGCCGCGAGATGACCGAGGCCGACTGGCAGAACGGCCACACGCGCTGCCTGGGGCTGCGGCTGGCCGGCGACGCCATCGAGGAAGTGGACGACAAGGGCGAGCGCATCGTGGACGACTCGCTGCTGATCCTGCTCAACGCGTACTGGGAGCCGCTGCCGTTCGTGCTGCCGGCGCACCGCAGCGGGGTGAAATGGCAGCCCATGCTCGACACGCGCGAGGTGACGGGCCGCTTGCGCGGCAGCCCGTTCAAGGGCGGCCAGTCCTACGACATGGAAGCGCGCTCGGTGGCGGTGTTCCGGCTCGAGCGCTGAGGCGACGCGGCGCTAGCCGCGCTCGGCCGAGAAGTCCACCCGGCCCCACATCGACTCGTCCAGCGCGCGCCAGCCCAGCACACGGCTCAGCTCGGACTCGTTCGCGATGGGTCCGTGCTCGCGGCGGAAGCGCACGATGCGATCGGCCTGCTCGACCCCGACGCCGGGCAGGGCCAGCAGCTGGCGATACTCGGCGCTGTTGACGCGAATCCGCTCTGCCATGGCGACCTCCCCCACGTGACAGGCCCGACGATCCGGTGGCAGAAATAAACACCCGCCGGCGCTCGTGGTCAAGGGGGCGGAGCGGCGCTCAGACGCGGCTGGTCCGACCAGCCCAGTGCGGCTCGCGCAGCACGCGCTTGACGAGCTTGCCGGCGCTGTCCCGCGGGAAGTCGGCATGGAACGACACCTCGCGCGGCGCCTTGTAGTCCGCCAGGTGCGTGCGGCAGAACGCGATCAGGTCCGCGGCGGCCGGCGCCCGGCCCGCGCGCGGCTGCACGGCGGCGTGCACGCGCTCGCCCCACTCGGCGTCCGGCACGCCGAACACCGCGACGTCCTCGACGTCGGGATGCCGGTGCAGCACGTCCTCGATCTCGGCCGGGTAGATGTTCACGCCGCCCGAGATGATCATGTCGCGCTTGCGGTCGCAGATGTAGACGAAGCCCTCGGCGTCCATCCACGCCACGTCGCCGACGCTGAGCCAGTCGCCGTGCTGGGTCTCCCGCGTGGCCGCCTCCTTCTTGTAGTACCCGTCGAAGACGCCCTCGTAGCGCTTGACGTGCAGCTCGCCGGGGTGGCCGGCCGGCAGCGGGCGGCCGGCGTCGTCGAGGATCGCCAGCTCGACGCCCGGCGCCGCCCGCCCGCAGGAGCCGGGCTTGCGCAGCACGTCGGCCGGCGCCAGCACGGTGTTGATGCCGAGCTCGGTCGAGCCGTAGAACTCGTGCAGCACCGGGCCGAACAGCGCCGTGACCTCTTCCTTCACGCGCATCGGGCACGGCGCCGCTGCCACGACGATCGAGCGCATGGAGGACAGGTCGTGGCGCCGCCGCACGTCGGCCGGCAGGTCCACGATGCGCTTGAGCAGCGTGGGCGCCATGAACGTCGTCGTGCACCGGTGGCGCTCGATGAGGCGCAGCGCCTGCTCGGCGTCGAAGCGGCGCATGACGACGACCGTCTGGCCGAGCGCGTGCGCGTAGAGCGCGAAGCCGCCCGGCGCCGAGTGATAGAGGGGCCCGGCGGCCAGGTGCACGGCGTCGGGCGCCACGCAGGAGAGCGCCGCCAGCCGCGGCAGCAGCGCGGCCGGATCGGTCGCGCGCCGGCGCGCGCCCTTGGGCTTGCCGGTGGTGCCGGCGGTATAGACCATCGAGCCGCCCAGCCCCGGCGGCGCCGCGACCGGCGCCGGCGAGCCCGACGCCAGCAGGTCGTCGAGATGCCGCGCCCACGGGCGGCGCTCGGCGCCGAGCAGGATCACGTGGCGCAGCCGCGGCGCCGCGTCGCGCACGCGCTCGACGATCGGCAGGAACGCGTCGCCGGCCACGAGCGCGACGGCGTCGGAGTCGTCGAGGATGTAGGCGACCTCCTCGGCGGTGAGGCGATGGTTCATCGGCACCGCGATCGCGCCGAGCGCGCGGACGACGGCCCCGGCCAGCAGCACCTCGTAGGCGTTGTGCGCGTACACGACGACGTGCTCGCCGCCGCCGACGCCGAGGCCGGCCAGTGCCCCGGCCAGACGGTTGCGCGCGTCGTCGTACTGGCGCCAGCTCACCGCGCGCTCGCCGTCGATGACGGCGGCGCGCTCGGGATGGGCGGCGGCGGCGCGGGCGATGGGGTCCATGGGCGAGCGGCTAGCGTAAATCGCTGGCCTGGAACCTGCAAGATGAACAGCGATGGCCACCGCTGTCCGTCCGCCGGCCCCGCCGCGGAGCCGCGGCGATGGCACGATGCCGGGGGCCCTGAACCCGCTCCTGCGCTTCGTCGGCTTCGTCCTGGTCCTCGCGTCGATCTACTGGGCGCAGGCCATCCTCATTCCCGTCGCGCTGGCCGTGCTGATCACGTTCCTGCTGTCGCCGCCGGTCGCCGCGCTGCAGCGCCGGCGCGTGCCGCGTGCCGTGGCCGTCGTCCTCGTCGTCGTGCTCGCGCTCGGGCTCGTCGCGGGCATCGGCACCGTGCTGGCGCGGCAGGTGATGGGCCTGGCCGAGGAGCTCCCGCACTACCAGGGCAACATCCGCGACAAGATGGCCGACGTCCGCCTGCTCGGGCGCGCCACCGGGCTGCAGCGCGCGCAGGAGACGGTCAAGCGCGCGGCCAACGAGGTCGAGCGCGAGGTGGAGCGCAGCGTGCCGGCCGAGGCGCGCACGCCCAAGCCGGCGCCGGTCATCATCCAGCAAGACCGCTCGACGAGGCTGCTGAGCCTGCCGGCGACGCTGTCGCCCTGGCTGGACCCGCTGGCGCGCGCCGGGCTGGTCGCGATCATGGTGCCGTTCATGCTGCTGGCGCGCGAGGAGCTGCGCAACCGCCTGCTGCGCCTCATCGGCTTCGGCCGGCTCGCGCTCACCACGCACGCGATGGACGAGGCCGCCGAGCGCGTGACGCGCTACCTGCTCACGCAGTCGGCGGTGAACACGGCCTTCGGCACGCTCGTCGCCGTCGGGCTCTACGTGATCGGCGTGCCCTATGCGCTGCTGTTCGGCTTCCTGGCCGGCGTCCTGCGCTTCCTGCCCTACGTCGGCATCTGGCTCGGGGTCGGGCTGCCGGCGGCGGTGGCGCTGGCGGTGTTCCAGGGCTGGACGCGCGCGCTGCTGGTCGTGGGCCTGTTCGCGGCGCTGGAGCTGTTCACCAGCGGCGTGCTCGAGGTGCTGCTCTACGCGCGCAGCGCGGGCGTGTCCGAGGTCGGGCTGCTGATCGCGGTGGCGTTCTGGACGTGGGCGTGGGGGCCGCTGGGATTGTTGCTCGCCACGCCGCTCACGGTGTGCCTGGTCGTCCTCGCGAAGTACGTCCCCGAGCTCGAGTTCCTGTGGGCCCTGATGGGCGACGAGCCGGTGCTCTCGACCGACCTCGCGGTCTACCAGCGGCTGCTCGCCCAGGACGAGGACGAGGCGGCGCGCCTGCTGGAGCGCCATCTCGCCGCCGAGCCCGCGGAGACCGTGTACGACGCGGTGCTGCTGCCCTCGCTGGTGCTAGCCGCGAACGACCACGCGCGCCGGCGCATCGGCGCCGACGAGGAGCGCTTCGTCGTCCGGGCCGTGCGCGACATCGTGGAGGACCGCCTGCCGCCGCGCGAGGCCGACGGGCTCGAGCCGCGGGCGCGCGTGCTGGCCGGCCCCGCCCGCAGCGAGGCGGACGAGGTCGCGCTGCTGATGCTGCGCAACGTGCTCCGGCCTGCCGGCATCGAGGTCGAGATCGTCTCCCCCGAGCTGCTGACGGCCGAGGTCGTGCGCACCGCGCGCGAGCGCCAGGCGCGCGTCGTCGTCATCGCCGCGCTGCCGCCGAACGGCCTCGCCCAGGCCCGCTACCTCTGCAAGCGGCTGCGGGCCGGCGTGGACGACCTGACGGTGCTGGTGGGACGCTGGTGCGTGCGCGAGGACGTCGAGGAGATGCGCGAGGCGCTCGCGAGCGCTGGGGCCGACGGCGTTGCCACGACGCTGCTGGAGACGCGCGACGCGATCCTCGCGCTCACCCCGCTCGCGCGCCGCGATCGCGCGGCTTGAATTGATTGATTGGGGGCCCCGAGATGGCCCCCAACCCCCCCAACGTTCGCAGCGCCCCGGCGGAGCCGTGGCGCTTCTCTGGACGCGCGCTATGCTGGGGCCGTGCGCCGCTGGGGTCGCGTCGTGCTCGCGCTCGGGATGCTGGCGCTCGCCGCCGCGCCGGCCGGCGCCCAGCCGCGCGCCAGCGCCGATCGGGCGGACTGGCGCGGCACGGGCGTCGTGCTCAAGGTGCTGCCGCCCCCGTCGGAGCTGCACGCCACCCGGCCCGTGATCGTCATCCAGCACGAGCCGATCGCCGGGCTCATGGACGACGCGATGGCCATGCCGTTCATCGCCGCGTCGACCGCGCTGTTCCAGGGGCTGCGCGCCGGCGACCACGTCGCCTTCGGCCTGCGGGAGACGCCGGGTGCCCTGCTGGTGATCTCGATCCAGAAGATGCCGCCGGAACGCTGAGCTACGCCGCGCGGGCGGCGGCGGACGCGGCGGCGGCGCGCGGCTTGACGATCAATACGGGGCAGGGCGCCAGGCGCAGCACGCGCTCGGCCACGCTGCCGATCACCAGGCGCGTGAGACCGGTGCGCCCGTGGGTGCCGATGACGAGCAGGTCGGCGCCCTTCTCGGCGGCGGTGTCGGCGATCGTCTCGGCGGCCACGCCGGTCTTGAGCAGCGGGTGCGCGTCGAGCCCGCGCGCCTGGGCGGCTGCCACGCGCTGATCGAGCGCCTGCTGCACCCACAGCCGCTGCGCTTCCCACACGCGCTGCACCTCGGCGACCGCGACGTCGGGATAGGACGACATCTCGCTGAAGACGTGCAGCAGGATCAGCTCCGCGCGGTGCGTGCGGGCCATCCCGCAGGCGACGTCCCAGGCGGCCTCCGCCGTGTCCGAGAAGTCGCTGCCGCACAGGATGCGCTGGAACATCGCCGCACCTCCCCTCCGGGGAGGGTGCAGGAGGGGTGCCAGCGAGCGACGCGGCTCAGAGCCGCTTGAGGAACTTCGCGATGGCCTGGCCGATCTCCGCCGGCGAGTCTTCCTGCAGGAAGTGGCTGCCCTTGACCGTCACCTCCTGCTGGTTGGGCCACGCCCGGCAGAACTCGCGCTGGGCGCCGACGAGGATCGAGCCAGGATTGCCGTTGACGAACAGCTTCGGCAGACGGCTGCCGGCGAGCCAGCGCGCGTACTCGTCCACGAGCGCCACGACATCGCCCGGCTCGCCGCCGATCGGGATCTCGCGCGGCCACGTCAGCGTCGGCCGCCGGCTCTCGCCAGCCGCCCGGAACGGCTCGCGGTAATGGTCCATCTCCTCCTGGGTCAGGCCGCGCACCACGCTGGCTGGCAGGATGCGCTCGACGAACACGTTCTTGACGAGCACCATGTCCTCGCCGGCCGGCGAGCGCATCGCCTCGAAGACCTTGCGCGCCGGCTCCGGCCACTCGGCCCAGGTGAGCGGCCGCACGATCGCCTCCATGTACACGAGCGCCCGCACGCGGTCGGCGTGGCGGCGCGCCCAGTCGAAGCCGAGCGCCGAGCCCCAGTCGTGCACGACCAGCGTCACGCGGCGCAGGTCGAGCGCGGCGAACCAGGCGTCGAGGTAGCGGGCGTGATCGGCGAGGCGATAGGACCCGCCCGGCGCCTTGCCGGAGCGCCCCATGCCGATGAGGTCGGGCGCCAGGCAGCGGCCGACGCCGTCGAGGTGCGGGATCACGTTGCGCCACAGGTACGACGACGTGGGGTTGCCGTGCAGCAGCACGATCGGGTCGCCGACCCCGCTCTCCACGTAGGCCAGGTGGCTGTCGAGCACGCGCAGCCGTCGCCGCTCGTACCAGTCCGCCGCCGAGATCGCCTGGGCCATGCCGCCTCCGCCCCGTGATAGTAGCCCATCACGGGCCCGCGGCTTGCTGCGCGGTGAGGCATGGCGGGCCGGCTCTTCCTCGGCACCAGCGGCTACGTTTACCCGCACTGGCGGCGCGTGTTCTATCCGCCCGCGGTGCCGCCGCGCGAGTGGCTGCCGTTCTACGCGCGCCACTTCGCGACGGTCGAGCTGAACAGCTCCTTCTACCGGCTGCCCAGCAAGGCGGCGTTCCGCGCCTGGCGGGCCGCGGTGAGCGACCAGTTCCGCTTCGCCGTGAAAGCCAGCCGGTATCTCACCCACCTCAAGCGCCTGAAGGCGCCGACGGCGCCGCTCGACCGCTTCTTCCGGCGGCTGACGCCGCTCGGGCCCACGCTGGGACCGGTTCTGTTCCAGCTGCCGGCGCAGTTCCACGCCAACCTGCCGCGGCTCGCGCGCTTGCTGCGCGCGCTGCAGCGACAGCGCCGCGTCGAGGGCGTGCGGGCGGCGCTAGAAGTCCGCCACGTCTCCTGGCTGGTGGCCGGGACGTTCGACCTGCTGCGCGAGGCCGGGGTCGCGCTGTGCGTCCACGACGCGCGCGTGCAGCCGGTGACCGGGCCGGTGACGGCGGAGTTCGTGTACGTGCGGCGGCACGGCACCGGCCGGCTCTACCACGGCGCCTACACCGAGGCGATGCTGCGCGCGGACGCCCGTCTCATCCGCGGGTGGCTGGGCGAGGGCCTCGACGTCTATGTCTATTTCAACAACGACGGGGGCGGCGCCGCTGTGCGCAACGCCCGCCGGCTGGCCGTCTTGCTGGAGCGATCCTAGTGTAATTGCGACAATCCGCCGGCGGGCGGACAGAGAAATTCTCTTCCACCACGGCCCGGGACGTGTCATTATCGCGCCCGGCCCATGAAATCCGTTTCACAGCGGCTCCCGGCCGCGCTGTTGATCGGACTCCTTTCCATTGCGGGATGCGGCAGCGGCCGTGTGGTCATGCCGTTCACGCTCGACTCGTCCACGCTGGCCGAGCCGCGCAATGCCGACTTCGCCACGACCGAGGACGCCATCCGCGGCATCTCCGGCGTGCTCGTGCGCGACCTCAACCTGCCGCTGCCGCGCACGTTCACCGCGTACGTCTATTCCGATCGCCAGGGCTTCGAGCGTGGTCTGGTCGACGACGCCAACGTGGCGCCCGTGCGCGCCGCCGAGCTGTCGGAGTTCGCGGTCGGCATCGGCAAGCGCCGCCAGCTGCTCCTCAACGACGAGGGCGGCACCGCCCGCGGCCGCGAGTGGTACCGCCTCATCGCGCACGAGCTGGCCCACGTCTCCCAGATCGAGCTCGCGCAGGGCGAGGGCCGGGCCGAGCAGTGGCTGGCCGAGGGCATGGCCGAGTGGGTCGCCTTCAACGTGCTGGAGCGGCTGGGCCTGGACACGGTCACCAACCGCCGGCACATCGCGACCGCCGGCATTCGCAACCACGCCGCCCTGCTGGCCGCCCGCCTCGATCTCGAGACGCTCGGCAACCCGCGCGGGTTCACCGTACGCCACCTGCGGGACGGCTCGCTGCCGACCTACCAGCTGGCGTTCCTGATGGCGGACTACCTGATCCAGCGCGATGGGTTCCCGCGCGTGGTGGCGTATTTCCGCTCGTTCGAGAAGCGGCAGGACCGGCACGCGAACTTCCACGAGACCTTCGGGCAGAGCCTCGAGCAGTTCGAGCAGGAAGTGCTCGCCCACCTCAAGACGATCGTCCGCTAGCCCCTCGGCGGCGCGACAGCAGCGCGGTTCGTAGCGGCCGCCGCTCGGCGCCCCCTCCAGTCCCGGCGACACGTCGACGGCGAGCTGCCGCATCACCGGGCGCGGCGCCAGCGCCTCGTAGACCGACCGTCCCGGCCGGGCGTCGGTCAGCACGTGCACGATCGTGATCGTGGACGGGTTGGCGGGGCCGGCCGTGGCCGCGCCCTCCGGGAATCTGAAGCCGAGCACGATGGTCTTGCCCTGGGCCGCCAGCGTGTTGGCGATGCTCACGA
>DASSLH010000357.1:0-3228 GCA_035689625.1 Candidatus Methylomirabilota bacterium
CTGGGCGGGTGCGGGCAGCGCGGCGCGGCAGCGGGCCAGCGCCTGCTCGCGCGCGCGCAGGGCGCGCGACCCCGCGAACAGCACGTCCACGAACAGCATCCGCGCCAGCGCGGGATGCGCCGCCAGCTCCTGCAGCAGTGCGCGCAGCGCCAGGGCGACGCGCGCATCGGCCGCGGCGAGGTCGGCCGCGACGACGGGCGAGGCCAGTGCGGCCAAGACCCGAGCCTCGATCTCCTCTGCGGCGTCCCGCCAGGCCGCCAGGAAGCACTCCTGCTTGCCGTCGAAATGGCGGTAGAAGGCGCGCTGGGAGACGCCGGCCGCGCGCACGATCTCCGCCACCGTCGCCTCGGCGTAGCCGCGCGCCGCGCAAACCTCGCAGACCGCGCGCAGCAGGCGCGCGCGCTGGTGCGCGGCGACGTACTCCGGCGAGAGCCCGTGCCGCCCGCGCGGCAGCGGCGCATGCATGCGCGACGCCAACTGTCCCTCGGCTTCGGTGGGGGGAACCTTTGGTCTAGCACGCTCCGCCCCGCTCACGCGACCGCTTCCCCCTCGGCCAGCCGCGCCTCGCGGACGGCCGCCTCCAGCCCCAGGTACGGCGCGATGCACTGGTACACGCAGGCCGGCAGCAGCGCGGGCAGCTCATCCAGACGGCCGCGCACGACGCGCGCGTGGATCAGTTCGAAGATGCCCGACCCGACCGCTTTCGGGACCAGGGCGGGAACAGGATGGTCGGAAAGCTCGGCGCCGGGCGCCAGGAACACTTCGAAGACGGCGCGGCCCGCCAGTTGGCGCGCCTGGCCCTCCGGGCCCGCGAGCGGCACGTCGACGATCGCCATGCGCGTAAACGGGAGATCGTTGGCCAGGAAGCCCAGGGAGGCACGCAGGGCAAGGCGGATCTGCTCGGGCCAGCTTTCGCCGGCGGCGAAGCCCGCGCTCGCACTTTCCATCACCTGCTGCACCGAGGCGTCGTAGGCGGCGAAGAAGGCGTCGCGCCTGCCGGCGAACTGGTCGTAGAAGGTGCGCCGCGAGACCCCCGCGCGGCGCACGACCTCGGCCACCGTCAGCCCGGCATAGCCGCGCTCTGCGACCGTGTCGGCGACCGCGGCGAACATCCGCTCGCGCTGGTTTGAGACCACGAAGCTGCGCGCCAGCCCATGCCGGCCGCCGGGCAGCTGGGTCGGCGCGCGCGCCACCGCGCTACCCCAGCGAGACGGTGTCCGCCAAGCCGGCCGGCGCCGCGGCGGCGACGTTCTCGGGGAGCATCCGCTGCAGCGTCTCGCGCACCGACTGCAGCCAGTCGAGCTCCCCCTGCAGGCGGGTCGCGGCGGCCGCGCCGACCAGCGCGCTCGTAGCGCTCGTCCAGGCGCCGGCCGGCGACGCCGGCCGCGTCTGCTCGGCGAGGCGGTCCGAGCCGCCGCCCGCCCGCCCGGCGGCCCCGTTCGCCACCCCGCCCGCCTGGGCGGCAGGCCCGTCAGCCATCCCCCCCGTCTGCCCGGCGGCCCCGTTCGCCATCACGCCCGTCCGGGCGTGGCCGACCACGCGCAGCGCGCCGCGACCCGGTCGGCGTCGCTCGCGATCGTCGGCGGCGACATTGCAGAGATCGTGCAGCACCTGCACGATCAGGCGCTCCTCGTGCGCGATCGCGCCCAGCAGCGGCGCCACCGCGTCGGGGCGGGCCAGCGCGAGCTTCAGCGCCAGCTCCGAGCGGATCGGCTCCACGCGCGTGGACGGCCGCGCCAGCCAGGCGTCGAACTCGGCGACCCCCGCCTCGGTGGCGCGGTAGAACACGCGCTCTGCGCGCCGCGCCAGCCGGCGCGCGCGCGGCGAGGCGGCCGCGTTCGCCGCGCTCTCCGGAGCCTCGGCCTTGTCCTGCGGCATCGCCTCGATCAGGCCGGCGTCCTCGAGCTGGTCGAGCGCGGCGTACACGGCGCTCGGGTTCAGCTGCCACGCCTGACCCAGACGCGCCCCCAGGCGCTGCACCAGTTCGTAGCCGTAGCCGCGCCGCTCGATCAGCAGTCCCAACACTCCATATCTGAGCACGGGCTCCCTCCCCAATACGCCGACGTTCACAACCGCCACGCCACCATACACAATGTCGTTCCCAAAGGCAGGGAGAGGCCGCTCGGCTCGCAGCCGTCATCTCGACACACTGGGTCCGAGTCTGTGCCCGCACTTCCTGGCGGCTCACTGGCGGCGCGAGGCGAAGAACTCGCTGAGCAGCTCCCCGCACTCCGCGGCGAGCAGCCCGCCGACCACATCTGGGCGATGGTTCAGACGCTGCTCGCCGGTCACGTCCAGCACGCTGCCGCATCCCCCCGCCTTCGGGTCGCGCGCACCGTAGACGACGCGCGGGACGCGCGCCAGCACGATCGCCCCCGCGCACATGGCGCAGGGCTCGAGCGTCACGTACAGCACCGAGTCCAGCAGGCGCCAGCTGCCGAGCCTGCGCGCCGCCTCGCGCAGCGCGATCGTCTCCGCGTGCGCGGTCGGGTCCTGGCGCAGCTCGCGCTCGTTGTGCGCGAGCGCGAGCGCCTCGCCGCCGTGCGCCAGCACAGCCCCGATCGGCACGTCCTCGTGCTCGAGCGCGCGCTGCGCCTCGCGGATCGCAAGCCGCATGAAGTGCTCGTCGCGCGCAAAGAATCGTTCGCTCATGGTCTCGACCTCGAGGGCCGGGACGTCCGGCGCAACTCAACGGCCTCCGAACACATCATCATTACGAAGAGAGCCGAGTTGCCGCCCGCCCGATCCCGACATCGACGTCTGCCCGGCAGCCGGCTCGCCGCGCTGCTGGCCTGCCTGCTCGTGCTGGCGACCGCCGGCTTCGGCAACGCGGGGGACGGTTCGGCAAGAGCCGCGCCGAACAATCCCGCCCGGTCCAGACCGCAAGCGGCCGAATCGCCAAGGTTCCCCAAAACGGACAGAATCGTCGTCGGCTATCGCTCCAGCGCGGAAGAAACCCCCACGCGCGTCGTCGACCTGCCGCCCGCCGCGAGCATGACCGCGACGCTGGCGCGCCTGCGCGCCGAGAGGGGAGTGCTGTGGGCGGTGCCCGACTACGTAGCGCACGCGACGGGCGCGGTCGTCCCCAACGACCCCGGCACGACCAAAGTCGCCGGCGGCTGGCGCGAGCTGCAATGGAACCTCGACGGTCCGTTCGGCGTGCGCGCCCCCGAAGCATGGGCGAACGCCGCGGCGGCCGGCGCCCCCGCGGGCTCGAAGGCGATCGTC
>DASSLH010000358.1:0-2065 GCA_035689625.1 Candidatus Methylomirabilota bacterium
GGCAAGAAGACGGGCATCGATGTCGAGGGCGAGCTTCCCGGCGTGCTGCCCTCGCGCGAGTGGAAGCGGCAGCGCTTTTCCGGGAAGGAGTTCCGCGAAGAGCACCGCAAGTGGTATCTCGGTGACAGCATCTCTGCCGGCATCGGCCAGGGCTACAACGCCTTCACGCCGGTGCAGCAGGCCGTGGCGATCGCCACCATGGCCAACGACGGCCATGCGATGTGGCCGCACCTGGTGCGCACGATCGACAATGTCCGCACGGGCGAAACCCGCGCGATCGAGCCGCGCGAGACCCACGCCGTGCACGTGAAGCCCGAGTATCTGGCGTTCATCAAGACGGCGCTCGCCGGCGTGCCGCGCGAAGGCACGAGCGCCAGGGCGTTCGTCGGCGCGGCGTACGTGTCGGCGGGCAAGACGGGCACGGCGCAGCTCTTCACCATCAAGCAGGGCGAGAAGTACCACGCCGGATCCGTCGACGAGCGGTTGCGCGACCACGCCTGGTACGTCGCCTACGCGCCGGCCGACCACCCGCGGATCGCGCTCGCGGTGCTGGTGGAGAACGGCGGCTTCGGCGCGCAGGCGGCGGCCCCCGTGGCCCGAGCGGTGTTCGACTACTACCTGCTCGGCCGCGCGCCGGGCAAGGACGGCGCGGGCGACATCTCGCGCGCCGGCGACGACGAGTCCGACTGATGCGGCGCCTGTTCGAACTGACGACGCGGCTCGGCGAGATCGTCTCGCGGCGCATCGACAGCTTCCTGATGGCGACGGCGCTGGCCATCGTCGGCGTCGGGATGGTGACGCTGTTCTCGGCCGCCGACCAGAGCATCGGCCGCGTGGTGAGCCAGACGATGGCGCTCGGTCTCGGGCTGGTGCTCATGTGGCTGGTGGCCAACGTCGCCCCGCAGCAGCTCGCCCGCGCGGCGGTCCCGCTGTACGCGCTCGCGGTGCTGCTGCTCGTCGCGGTGGCGGTGGCCGGGACGGTGGTCAACGGCTCGCGCCGCTGGCTCAATCTGGGCATCGGCCGGTTCCAGCCCTCGGAGCTCATGAAGATCGCGCTGCCGCTCATGCTGGCCTGGTACTTCCAGAAGCACGAGGGGCGCATCCGCTTCGTCGACTTCATCGTCGCCGCGACGCTGATCGCGGTGCCGGTGTGGCTCATCAAGCGCCAGCCCGATCTCGGCACCGCGCTCATGATCGGCGCCTCGGGCTTCTTCGTGCTCTATCTCGCCGGGCTGTCGTGGAAGATCATGGCCGGGCTCGCCGCGTTGACCGCCTTCGCGGCTCCGCTGGTCTGGCCGCACCTGCATCACTTCCAGCAGGAGCGCATCCTCACCTTCCTGGACCCCGAGCGCGATCCGCTCGGCGCCGGCTATCACAGCACGCAGGCTTCGATCGCGCTGGGCTCCGGCGGGGTGATCGGCAAGGGCTGGCTCAACGGCACGCAGACCCACCTCGACTTCCTGCCGGAGCGGCACACCGACTTCATCTTCGCCGTGTTCGGCGAGGAGTTCGGGCTGATCGGCGAGATCGTCCTGCTGGTTCTCTATCTGCTGCTGGTGGCGCGCGCGCTGGTGATCACCGCCAACGCCTCGACGCTGTTCACGCGGCTGCTCGCCGGCGCGGTCACGCTGATGTTCTTCACCTATGCCTTCGTCAACATGGCCATGGTGAGCGGGATCTTGCCTATCGTGGGCGTCCCGCTGCCGCTCATTTCGTACGGCGGCACCGCACTGGTGAGTCTCTTCGTCGGCCTCGGGATCCTCATGAACGTGCAGTCCAACCGCAAGCTCGTGAAGACGTGAGGGCGAACGCGCCGCGGCCGACGCGTGGGGCAGCGCGAGCGGGACGGTTCAAGGACGACGCGCACGTCGCCGCTCTCACTGGCGCCATCCTGGCGCTCGCCGTCGCCGCCTGCACGACGGCGCCGAAGACGCTCCCCGCGCCAGCCGTCGCCGCGCCGTCCGCTCCCTCTGCGTCGTCGGGAGGCCGCTACTACAAGGACGACGGTCCCGGCGAGCATCCGCCCGACAATCTCGACGCCATGCCCGACGCGGTGCCCCGGCTC
>DASSLH010000359.1:0-3001 GCA_035689625.1 Candidatus Methylomirabilota bacterium
CGCCGCCGCAGCCGTTGACGAGGAGCGCCCCGGCGTTGCCGGGGCGCTGCCGAGTGTCGGGCAGTCTTGGGGGGCCCGTTCGAGGCCCCCCATGACCGTTAGTGGCCGACGCCGAGCAGAAACAGGAGGATGATCAGACCGAGGGGAACGCCGAGCAGCCAGAGCAGTACCAGTACCATGCTCGCCTCCTCATGCAGCGCGGCGCGGCCGATCGTAATCGGCGATGTCGCGCCGGCGATAGTGACCGAGTCGCATCGGCTCACCGGATGCCATCCAGCCGCCGATCCCACTGCCGACCAGACCGATGAGCAGCGCCCCGACCGACGCCAGCGCGCTGTTGCGAACGGCCGCCGCCAGCTCGGGCGTCGAGGGCGGCGTCGTGGCCCACGCCGGTGTGCCGGCGACGAGGCCGGCGTACCAGCCGCCGTACATCGCGGTGGCGCCGAGCACGCCGAGGATCAGCATGATCGGAATCGTGACGAGCCACACCACGCCGCCCAGCAGCATGGCGGGCTCGGCGCGGCGGCAACCGACGATGCGTGCGGCGACCCAGCCCCCCGCCGCGAAGGCGAAGAAGGCGCCGCAGACGTCGAAGACGATCGTGAGCAGCCGAATGTTCTTGAACGTCATCGTGCGCGGCGCGGTCAGCTGATGGGCACCGAGGGCGTACCCGATCAGGCCGATGATCAGCCCGACCGCGAGCGCGGTCAGCGCGCCAACCCAGACGGCGCTCCAGACGGGCCAGGGCTGCCAGCCCGACTCGAACTCTCGTTCCATGGCTTCTTCTCCTTGTGGCCCCCGCCTGGAGCAGTGCATGGTGCATGCCGACCAATTACACTGCCGATGGGCCGGCGCGGCCGGCCGGGGAGGGACCGGTGATCCGCATCGGGATCGATGTCGGGGGCACGTTCACGGACCTGGTGGCCGTGGACGACGACGGACGGGTGACGATTGCAAAGTCGGCCTCGACGCCGCGTGATCCCTCCGAGGGCCTGCTGGAGGGCCTGGGCCTGCTGGCCGCCGAGCTGGGCACGGACCTTGGCGGCCTGCTGGCGCGCACCGAGCGCATCGTGCACGGCACCACGGTCGCGACCAACGCCCTGCTGGAGCGCAAGGGCGCGCGCGTGGGGCTGCTCACGACCGCCGGCCACCGCGACGTCATCGAGATGCGCGAGGGCCTCAAGGACGACCGCTACAACCTGCGCATGCCGCCGCCGGTCCCCCTGGTGCCCCGCGCGCTGCGGCTGGGCATCCGCGAGCGCCTGCGCTTCGACGGCGCCGTCAGCACGCCGCTGGACCGCCGGGCGCTGGCGGCGGCGCTCGCGCGGCTGGAGCGCGCCGGCGTCGAGGCGGTGGCCGTCTGCTACCTGCATGCGTACCGCAATCCGCTGCACGAGCGCCTGACCGGCCGCGCCATCGCCGCGCGCGGGCGGGATCTCTACGTCTCGCTGTCCTCGGAGGTGCTGCCGCAGATCAAGGAGTACGAGCGCGTCTGGACGACGGTCGTCAACGCCTACGTCGGCCCCAGGCTGGCGCGCTACCTCACCACCCTGGCCGCCCGCCTGCGGGCGCCCGGCTACCGCGGTGACGTCCTGATCATGCAGTCGCACGGCGGCGTGGCGCCGGTGCGCGAGGCGGCGCGGCTGGCCGCCGGCGCCGTGCTCTCGGGCCCGGCCGGCGGCATCGCGGCCGGGCGGCACGTCGCGCGCCTCATCGGGCGCGGCGACCTCGTGACGTTCGACATGGGCGGCACCAGCACCGACATCGCGCTGCTGCAGGGCGGCGAGCCGACGCTGACCGGCGAGAAGACCGTCGGCATCGCGCGCGTGGCGCTGCCGGCCCTGGACATCCACACGCTCGGCGCCGGCGGCGGCTCCATCGCCTCCGTGGACGCCGGCGGCATCCTGCGGGTGGGACCCCAGAGCGCGGGCGCCGATCCGGGGCCGGCGTGCTACGGCCGCGGCGGCACGGCGCCCACCGTGACCGACGCCAACCTCGTGCGCGGCCTGCTCGATCCCGGCAACTTCCTCGGCGGCCGCATTGCGCTCGACGTTCCGGCCGCGCAGCGCGCGATCGCGCCGCTGGCCAAAGCGTTGGCCACCGATGTGCTCACCGCCGCCGAGGGCATCGCCCGCGTGGTCAACACCAACATGGCCGAGGGCATCACGCTCGTGTCCGTGCGCCGTGGCGTCGACCCGCGCGGCTTCACGCTGGTCGCCTTCGGCGGGGCCGCCGGCCTGCACGTCACCGACGTGGCGCGCCTGCTGGAGATCCGCCAGGTGATCGTGCCCAGCGCGGCCGCGGTCCTCTCGGCCTGGGGCATGCTGGCGACCGACCTGCGCTACGAGCTCGTGCGCTCGCACGTCAGCGACGTGCGCCGGCTCGGCGCCGCCGCGCTGCGCCGGCTGTTCGCAGGGCTGGAGAAGGAGGGCCGGCGCCGGCTCGGCCGCTTCGACGGCGCCGTCGAGGTCCACCGGGCGGTCGACATGCGTTACGGCGAGCAGATCTTCGAGATCCCGGTGTCGCTCGACGGCGTCGACCTCGGCGCCGCCGACGCGCTCGAGCAGATCGCGGCCCGCTTCCACCGCCGCCACGAGGAGCTCTACGCCTACAGCGCGCCGGGGCAGGAGGTCGTCATCGTCAACGCGCGGGTGGCGGTGGTCGGCCGGCTGCCGGTGCTGCCGGCCGACGACGCGATCGCCACCGGCCGGGTGCTCGCGCCGCCCGGCCGGCGCCGCGTCTGGCTGGGCGGCTGGGTCGAGGTGCCCGTCTACCGGCTGGACGGCCTGCCGGCCGGGCACGAGGTGAAGGGGCCGGCGGTGTTCGAGTCGGCCACGACCACCGTGCTGCTGCGCGAGGACGAGCGGGCGGAGGTCACGCCGCGCGGCTGGCTGGACGTCACGCTACCCGCGGGCTCGTGAGCCCTCCGCCGCCGGGGTCGCCGCCGGCGTGCGGCAGCCCGTTGCGCGCGTGGTGCAGCGCGTGCAGCCGCCGCCAGACG
>DASSLH010000360.1:0-2036 GCA_035689625.1 Candidatus Methylomirabilota bacterium
CGGATCTTCTTGTCGTTCAGCGCCCCGGGGAAGCCGGGCGGGATCATGCTGTGGGCGGGGACGGCGAAGCCCTGGGCGACCTTCACCACGCTCTCGCGATCGATCGCGTGCGCGACCGCGCGCCGCACCTTGACGTTGTCGAACGGCGGCTTGGTCACCTGCGGCGTGAGATACCAGGTGCCGGGGAATGGATAGCGGAACACCTGCTTCTCCGTCCGGGGATCGGACTGCAGCCGCTTGAGGTCGCCGGTCTGCAGCGCGGTGAGGTCCAATTCGTTGTTCTCGTAGGGCAGCGCCCCCGAGGCGACCGGGATGATCGGCAGCGTGACCTTGTCGAGGACGACGTCCTTGGCGCCGAAGTAGTGCGTGTTCTTGCGCAGCACCATGGACTTGTTGTGCTCCCACGCTTCCAGCACGAAGGGGCCGTTGCAGACGATGTTGGCGGCCTCCGTCCACTTGTCGCCGAACTTCTCGACGGCGGCCTTGTTGGCCGGCAGCGCGGCCAGGTAGGCGGCCAGCACGGGGAAGTAGCCGCGCGGCCCTTCCAGCGTGACCTCGAGCGTCCAGTCGTCCTTGGCGCGCACGCCGACCTGCGAGGCGTCGGTGATCTGCTTCTTGTTGAAGGCCTCGCCGTTCTTGAGGTCGTAGAGGAACGACGCGTAGGGCGCGGCGCTGGCCGGATCGAGCTGGCGCTTGAAGGAGTACTCGAAGTCGCGGGCGCCGCAGGGGCCGCCGTCCGACCACCTCGAGTCCTTGCGGATCGCGAACGTCCACACCGAGCCGTCCTTGTTCGGCGTCACCTTCTCGGCGACGTACGGCACCGCCTCGAAGTTGGCGTTGAACTTCATGAGGCCGGCGAACAGCGTGGGCACGCCCGCGCAGTACAGGTCCTTGTTGAAGTCGTGGCTGGACGGCTCGCTCTGGTAGAGGCCGCCGCCGCCCATGCGGAAGTGCTGCTCCTTGGCGAGCTTCTCGCCGGGGGCCAGCTTGGGCGCCGCCGCGGCGGGCCGCGCGTTGAAGCCGGCGGCGCCGAGCGCGGCCAGGCCGGCGGCGACCTGCAGGAATCCGCGGCGATCGACGCCGATCGCGGCCAGGCGCTCGGCCAGCAGGTCCATCTGCGCATCGCTGATCGGGGGACGTCTCATGGGGGCTCCTCCTCGTGGGATGCCTACTTGAGCTTGGGATCGAGGGCGTCGCGCACGCCGTCGCCGAAGAAGGTGAAGGACAGCATCGTGATCGCGATGGCGATCGAGGGAAACACGCAGAGGTGCCAGTAGGAGCGGATGAACTGCTGGCCCTCGCCGACCATCTGGCCCCACGACGGCGTCGGGGGGTTGATGCCGACGCCGATGAACGACAGGGCCGCCTCCGTGAAGATCGCCTCCGGGATGCCGAACGTGACCGAGACCACGATCGGCGTCAGCGCGTTGGGCAGGATGTGGCGCACCAGCAGGCGCCGCACCCCCGCGCCGAGGCCGCGGGCGGCGTCCACGAACTCCTTTTCCTTGAGGGCGAGCACCTGCGCGCGCGTCTGCCGCGCGATGCCGACCCAGCCGGTCAGCCCGATGGCGATGAAGATGTTGGTGAGCCCGGCGCCCAGCATGGACATCACGAGGATGACGAACAGCAGGCGCGGGAAGGCGTACATGACGTCGATGAAGCGCGTGAGGAGCACGTCCACGCGCCCGCCGAGGTAGCCGGACACCGCGCCGATCGGCACGCCGATGGCGACGACGATGAGCTGGGCGCCGAGGCCGACCAGCATGGACACGCGGGCGCCGTAGATCATGCGCGAGAGCAGGTCGCGGCCGAGCGCGTCGGTGCCGAGCGGATAGTCGTGCGACGGGCCCTCGTTGAGCCGCGCGAAGTTCGTCTTCGTGTAGGGCAGCGGCGCCAGCACGTCGGCGAAGATCGCCAGCAAGCACAGCAGCACGATCACGACCCCGCCCGCCATCGCCAGCCGGTTCCGGAGCAGTCGGCGCAGCCCGTCGCGCCAGAGACTGGTGCCGCGGGCCGCCCAGGCCGGCGGCGCCGCC
>DASSLH010000361.1:0-3233 GCA_035689625.1 Candidatus Methylomirabilota bacterium
AAGGGCGCGCTCATCGGCGGGCTGGCCGGCACCGCGCTCGGGGCCGGCTACGGCGCCTACAAGACGAAGGCCGAGTGCGGGACGGTCTTCAACAGCTCGACGAGCGCGCCGGCGCGCACGCTGCCGGCGGCCTTCGACGACACCCAGCGCCTCAGCTTCTACAACGCGCGGTAAGCCTCCCGCACGGGGCCGGAGCGCCGCAAGCGCCCGGCCCCGTTCCTGTATCGAAGTCCCGGACATTCCCGCGGCTTGCCGATCGGGTATTGATGCCGCCGTGGACTCTGCCACCCACCATGACCTTCTCGTCGTCGTGACGTTCTGGGCGTGCGTGCACTTGATGACGATCATCATCGTCGGCGTGATCGCTCGTCGCACGCTGACACAGTCGCGGCGACTCGCCGCCGCGCTCGCCAAGCTGATCGTCCAGGAGTCCGAGAAGATACGTCGTCAACGGCCATAGCCGCTGGGAGCGGGGATTGATATGATACGGGCGCCATGGAAGCGATAGTGCCCGCCGGGGTCGTCGTGGTCGCCGGCCTCGTAGTCCATGTCGCCGGCCTCGTTGCCTTGTGCGTGATGCTGGCGCGCGACGGGCGGGAGGGTAGGCGCGCGATCCGTGAGATCGAGGCCATGCTCGATAGGCCCGGCGATCAGGCCGCGGCCCGGATCGGATCCCCCGCGCCCTGATGCGATCGCGCTGGAACGACGCCGAGGCGGCCGCGCTCTCTGGCGTCGACCTGCTCGTCTACGCCTCCCGCCTGATCGGGGCCGAGACCTCGCTCGTCGTCTGGGGTGGCGGCAACACCTCGATCAAGACCACCGAGCGCGATCACCGCGGGCGGGAGATCCCCGTGCTGCGCGTCAAGGGCAGCGGCTCCGACCTGAAGTCGGTCCAGCGCAAGGACTTCCCCGGCGTGCGCATGGACGACATCCGGTCTCTGCTCGAGCGCCAGGACATGGGCGACGAGGAGATGGTCGCCTATCTCGCGCATGGATTGATGGAAACCGGCGGCGTGCGCCCCTCCATCGAGACGCTGCTGCACGGCTTCGTCGCATCGCCGGTCGTCATCCACACGCATGCCGACGCCATCGTCTCGCTCACCAACAACGACCGGGCGGCCGACGTCCTGGCCGGCGTCTTCGGCAAGGACGTCATCGCGCTCGACTACCGGCGGCCCGGCTTCAAGATCTCGCGCGACGTCGCCGACGCCATCGCCGCCAATCCCCAGGCGCGCGCGCTGCTGCTGTCCAAGCACGGCACGATCTGCTGGGGCGCCTCCGCGCGCGAGGCCTACGACGCCACGCTGGAGCTGATCACGCGGGCGGAGGAGGCGATTGCCGAGCGCCGGCGGGGCCGCCGGGCCTTCGGCGGGCCGCGCGTGCCGGTGCCCGAGCCGGCCGCGCGACGCGCCCTGGCGCTCGACGTGATGCCGCGGCTGCGCGGATGCCTGTCGCGCCAGCGGCGCGTGATCGTCGGCTTCGACGACACGGCGACCGTGACGGAGTTCGTCTCCTCGGCCGACGCTCCCCGGCTGAGCCAGGTGGGGCCCGCCACGCCCGACCACACGATCTACACCAAGCGCCTGCCGTGCTTCGTGACGCTGGACGCCGCCGCCGACCCGGCGGCGACGTGGAGGGCGATCGAGCGCTCGCTGGAGCGCTTCGTGAGCGAGTACACGGCCTACGTCGACGCCCACCGCGGGCCCGGCGTGGAGCTGACCGACCCGCTGCCGCGCGTGGTCCTGGTGCCCGGCCTGGGCCTGTTCACCGCCGGCCGCGACGCGCGCACGGCCGGGATCGTCAACGACATCTACCACCACACGATCCACGTCATCGGCAACGCCTCGGCCTTCGGCGGCTACGTCTCGCTGTCGGCGAAGGATGCGTTCGACGTCGAGTACTGGCCGCTCGAGCTCTACAAGCTCACGCTGGCGCCGCCCGACAAGGAGCTGGCGCGGCGCATCGTGCTCGTCACCGGCGGCGGCTCCGGCATCGGCCGCGCCGTCGCCCACCGGCTGGCCGCCGAGGGCGCTCACGTCGCGATCACCGACGTCGACGCGGCGTCGGCCAGCCGCGTGGCCGACGAGGTCACGAGCGCCGCCGGCGCCGGCCGCGCCATCGGCCTCGGCATGGACGTCACCCAGGAAGCCTCGGTGCGGACGGCGTTCGAGGAGACCGTGCTGCGCTGGGGCGGCCTCGACGTGCTGGTCTCCAACGCCGGCATCGCGCACTCGGCGCCGGTGGACCGCATGGCGCTGGCCGACTGGGAGCGCTCGTTCGCCGTCAACGCGACCGGCCACTTCCTGGTGGCGCGCGAGGCGATGCGCGTGCTGATCCGCCAGGGCCTCGGCGGCTCGCTGGTGTTCGTGGCGACGAAGAACGTGATGTCGCCGGGCAAGGACTTCGCTGCCTATTCCGCCGCCAAGGCGGCCGAGGCGCAGCTGGCCAAGGTGCTGGCGCTCGAGGGCGCCCCCCACGGCATCCGCTCCAACATCATCAACCCCGACGCCGTGTTCCAGGACTCCAAGCTGTGGTCGGAGGACATCCGCCGCGAGCGGGCGGCGGCGCAGGGCATCGGCGTGGACCAGATCGAGGAGTTCTATCGCAAGCGCAACCTGCTCGGCGTGCGCATCCTGCCCGACGACGTCGCCCAGGCCGCGCTGTTCTTCGCCTCCGACCGCTCGGCCAAGACCACGGGCTGCACGCTGACGGTGGACGGCGGCGTGAAGGACGCGTTCCCCCGCTGAGCATGCGCTTCGGCGTCTCGCTGGCGCTCAAGCCGCCCGCCGAACAGTTCGACCTGGTGCGGCGCGTGGAGGCGCTCGGCTTCGACTCCGTGTGGACGGGCGACCACGTCTCCTTCCACAACCCGATCTACGAGTCGCTCACGCTGCTGGCCGCCTACGCGCCGATCACGCGGCGGCTGCGGCTGGGCACCTGCGTGTACCTGCTGGCGCTGCGTCCGCCCGCCGTTGCGGCCAAGATCACCTCGACGCTCGACGTGCTCAGCGGTGGCCGGCTGATCTTCGGCGTCGGCGTGGGCGGCGAGAACCCCCGGGAGTTCGAGCTGTGCGGCGTGCCGCACCGCGAGCGGGGCGCCCGTGTCAGCGAGGGCATCGAGGCCGTGCGCACGCTGTGGCGCGACGCGCCGGCCACCTTCAAGGGCCGCTTCACGCGGTTCGAGGGCGTGTCGATCGACCCCAAGACGGTGCAGCGGCCGGGCCCGCCGATCT
>DASSLH010000362.1:0-2905 GCA_035689625.1 Candidatus Methylomirabilota bacterium
GCTGCCCGCGCGCGGCCGCATCGGCTCCGGCGCCGCCGAGCGCGCCAGCGGGCTCAGCGCCGACGCCGTCGCCTTCCTGGCCGCGGCCAGCCTGCGTCCGGCGCTCGAGGCGCTGTTCGCCGCGGCGCGCGAGCGTTTCGACACCGGCGCGTGGGCGCTGGGCGCGTGCCCGTTCTGCGGCGGGCCGGCCGGGTGGGCCGACATCGTGGAGGATGGTCGCCGCCGGCTCGCCTGTCATCTGTGCGGCGGCGCCTGGCCGTTCGCGCGGCTTGCGTGCCCGTTCTGCGGCGTGGACGGCGCCCAGCACCAGGTGCGGCTCACGCCCGAGGATCCCGGCGAGGAGGGCTACCTCGTCCTGGCCTGCCGCGAGTGCCGCGCCTATATGAAGGAGGTGGACCGGCGCACGCGCTGGAACGCCGGGCCGGGGCTCCTCGAGGACTGGGGCTCGCCGCACTTCGACCTGATCGCTCATCGGCAGGGCTACTGGCGTCCGATTCCCTCGCTCGTTCAGCTCGTCAGCCGCTCCTGATTCCCCACTCCTCATATCGGGAATGTGCTAAAATCCTGTGGCTGTTGGCCTTTTCGGGGATATGCATCCGAGCCTGATCAACGCGGCGATCGTCGGTTACATCTGCGCGATGGGCCTCGCCCTCGCGTACCTCGTGCAGCGCCACGAGCTCGTCCATCGTCTCGCCATGCTGGCCACGCTGGCCGGGTGGGCCTCGCACTCGCTGGCGCTGATCGTCAGGGCGGTGCAGCTCGGCGCGCCGCCATTCGGCAGCCTGCCCGACGCGCTGAGCCTGGCGGTGTGGGTGATCGTGCTGCTCGAGATGCTGCTGGAGCAGCGCACCGGCGTGCGCGTGCTGGGCGCGTTCGTGCTGCCGATCGTGGTCGTCCTGATGGTCAAGGCGACGACCGGCTCGCGGCCGGCGGCGCTCGTGCCGGCGCTGGCCGGCGCCTGGGTCTGGGTGCACATCGCGCTGGCGATGGTCGGCATCGCGGCCTTCGTGTTCAACTTCGTGGGCGCGCTGATGTATCTGCTGCAGGAGCGCCAGCTCAAGATCAAGCGGCCCGGCGCGTTCTACTACCGGCTGCCGTCACTGGAGACCCTCGACCGGCTGACGTTCCGCACGCTGGCGCTGGGCTTTCCGTTCCTGACCGTCGGCCTGCTGCTGGGCGCGCTGTGGGCACGCGAGGCCTGGGGCAGCGCGCTGACGTTCGATCCACTGGCGTTCTTCTCGCTCGTCGCCTGGGTGATCTACGCCGGGACGCTGGCCGGGCGCGCGGCCGGCGGCTGGCACGGGCGCCGCGCGGCCTACTTCGCCATCTTCGGCTTCGTCGCGCTGCTCGTCACGCTGGGCGCGGGCTTCTTCCTGCCCGGCCGGCACGGCTCCTGATGCCGCTGTTCGTCGCCGGCCTCAGCCACAAGAATGCGCCCGTCGCGCTGCGCGAGCAGCTGGCCGTGGACGAGGACAAGCTGCGCGAGCTGATCCGTGACATCCACGCCGAGGGCGTGCTGCCGGAAACGGTCGTGCTCTCGACGTGCAATCGTGTCGAGGTCTATGGCGTGGCCGAGGCGCCCGGCGAGGCCCGCGCGCTGGCATTCCGTCACCTCTGCCGCCAGCGCGGCGTCGAGCTGACCGCCGTGGAGCCGCTGCTGTACACGCACGAGGACGCCGACGCCGTGCGGCACGCCTTCCGCGTGGCCTCCAGCCTGGACTCCATGATGGTGGGCGAGCCGCAGATCCTCGGCCAGGTCAAGGAGGCGTTCGCGCTGGCCCAGGCCTGCGAGACCGTCGGCCCCCGCCTGCACACGCTGTTCAGCCAGGCCTTCAGCGTCGCCAAGCGCGTGCGCTCGGAGACCGACATCGCTCGCCACGCGGTGTCGGTCGCGTTCGCCGCCGTCGAGCTGGCCAAGAAGATCTTCGACAGCCTCTCGGGCCGCGCGGTGCTGCTCCTCGGCGCCGGCAAGATGAGCGAGCTGGCCGCCAAGCACCTCGTCGAGCAGGGCGCCTTCCCGATCTACGTCGTCAACCGCACCTGGTCGCGCGCGCAGGAGCTCGCTCGCGCGCTGTCGGGCACCGCGGTGCCGTGGGACGAGCTGGAGACGGCGCTGGCCAGCGTGGACATCGTCGTCAGCTCCACGGGGGCCAGCGCCCCGGTGGTGACCCTGGCCGCGGTGACGCGCGCGCTGGTCGGGCGGCGCGGTCGCCCGCTGTTCTTCATCGACATCGCGGTGCCGCGCGACGTCGAGCCCGGCGTGGACCGGCTGGACAACGTCTACCGCTACGACATCGACGACCTCAAGCAGGTGGTGGACGCCAACCTGCGCGAGCGCGCCCGCGAGGCGCAGCGCGCCGAGGCGCTGGTGGACCGCGAGGTCGCGAAGTTCATGACGCGCCAGGGCGACGTCGAGGTCATCCCGACGATCGTGTCGCTGCGCGCCCGGCTGGAGGAGATCCGCACGGCCGAGGTCAAGCGCACGCTGGGCCGGCTGCCGGACGCCACGCCGGAGATGCAGGCGGCCATCGAGGCGCTGTCCACGGCGATGGTCAACAAGATCCTGCACGCGCCCATCACCAAGCTGCGCGAGTCCTCGCGGGCCGGCGCCGGCCGCTCCTGGCTGGAACTGGTGCACGAGCTGTTCGCGCTGGGGCGGCGCTCGCGATCCGCATCGGCACCCGCGGTAGCGCGCTGGCGCGGGCCCAGGCGCGCGCGGTGGCGGCCGGCCTCGGCGCCGACACCGAGATCGTCACGATCCGTACCGAGGGCGATCGGCTCGCCGAGGCCAGGCTGGCCACCGTCGGCGGCAAGGGCCTGTTCGTGCGCGAGATCGAGGAGGCGCTGCTGCGCGGCGAGGTGGACATCGCCGTGCACAGCCTCAAGGACCTGCCGGCGGAGCCGC
>DASSLH010000363.1:0-6591 GCA_035689625.1 Candidatus Methylomirabilota bacterium
GACGTCGCCGCCGATCAGGTCGCAGAAGCGCCGCAGCTCGTCCACGCCGAGCGCCTCCAGTCCCACGCCGCGCTCGAGCGCGTGCCGCACCGCGCGGCCCACCACCTCGTGGGCCTGGCGGAAGGGCAGCCCCTTGCGCACGAGGTAGTCGGCCAGGTCGGTGGCGGTGGAGAAGCTCTCGCCGGCGGCGGCGCGCATGCGCTCGAGGCGGAACGTGAGCGAGCGCAGCAGCGGCGGCAGCACGCCGAGGATCGCCTCCAGCGTGTCCACGGAGTCGAACAGCGGCTCCTTGTCCTCCTGCATGTCGGAGTTGTAGGTGAGCGGCAGGCCCTTGAGCGTGGTCAGCACGGCGACCAGGTTGCCGTGCAGGCGGCCGCTCTTGCCGCGGATCAGCTCGGCCACGTCGGGGTTCTTCTTCTGCGGCATGATCGACGAGCCGGTGGCCCAGGCGTCGGCGAACTCGACGAAGCCGAACTCCGCGGTCGCCCACAGCGTGAGGTCGGCGGCCAGCCGCGAGAAGTGCACGCCGGCGATCGCCGCCGCCGCCAGGAACTCCAGCACGTAGTCGCGGTCGCTGACCGCGTCCAGGCTGTTGGCGGTCACGCCCGAGAACCCGAGGTCGCGCGCCAGCGTCTCGCGGTCGATCGCGAACGCGGTGCCGGCCAGCGCGGCGGCGCCCAGCGGCAGCGCGTCGGCGCGCCGCCCGGCGTCGGCCAGGCGCTCGCGGTCGCGCTGGAGCATGAAGACGTAGGCGAGCAGGTGATGGGCCAGCACCACCGGCTGCGCGCGCTGCAGGTGCGTGTAGCCGGGCATGGGCGCGTCCAGCGTGTCGGCGGCCCGCGCCAGCAGCGCCTCCTGCACGTCGCGCAGTCCCGCGCTCGTGCGGGCCAGCACGTCGCGCAGGTAGAGCCGCTCGTCGAGCGCGATCTGGTCGTTGCGCGAGCGCCCGGTGTGCAGCTTGCCGCCGACGTCGCCGACCAGCTCGACCAGCCGGCGCTCGACGTTGGTGTGGATGTCCTCCAGCTCGGGCCGGAACGGAAACGTGCCGGCCTCGAGCTCGCCACGCACGGCGGTGAGGCCCTTGGCGATCGTGTCGCCCTCGGCGGCCGTGAGCAGGCCGGCGCGCACGAGCGCGCGCGCCCAGGCCAGGCTGCCGGCCACGTCGAACGGCCACAGCCGCTGGTCGAAGGCGAGCGAGCCGGTGAAGCGCTCGGCGGTCGGGTCGGCGGACTGGCTGAAGCGGCCGCCCCAGGTCTTCTTCACAGCAGCGCCGCGATGTCGTCCATGATCCGCTGCGTCACGCTGCCGCGCGCGCCGCGGTCGCGGGCGGTCGCGGAGAACCGCCGCGGCGGCCCGAACCGCACGGTCAGTGGATGCCGGCGCGGGATGTAGCCGCGGCGTCCGACCAGCGCCTCGTAGGTGCCGCCGATCCCGGCCGGCACGACCGGCACGCTGGCCCGCAGCGCCAGCAGGCCGACGCCGGGCTGGCCGCGCTCGAGCCGGCCCCGCACGCTGAAGGGGCCCTCGGGGAAGATGCCGACGACCCGGCCCGCGTCCAGCGTGCGCAGCGCCGTGCGCAGCGCGCCGATGTCCGGGCGTCCCAGGCTCAACGGGATCGACCCGAGCCGGCGGTGCAGCCAGGGATGCAGCGGCGTCGCCCGCCACACGCGCGGCATGACGAGGAACGCGATGGGCGTGGGCAGCGCCACCGCCAGCACGACGCCGTCGAGGTAGTTGTGATGGTTGGCGGCGACCAGGAACGGCCCGGTCGCGGGCAGGTGATGCAGGCCTTCCACGCGCAGCGCGAACCAGCGCTCGAGCGCCGCCCGCACCGGCGCGCGCAGCAGCTGGTAGACGAGCGGAAACGGGCTCGACCCGCCGGCGGGATCGGACGCTGCGGGCAGGGCGGTCGAGCGCGCCATGTCGCGGGTTTTATAGCACGCCCCTCCGGGGGTGTATAGACACTGGGCTCCGGGCACGACTCTTGAACGGGCTCACGCTCGACGACACGGATCGAGGTGGGGCAGGAGGATCGTGCGCAATGAAGTGCTCAGTGTGCGGATGTGACCGGCGGATGCTCTGCCTGCGCTGCCGCGAGGGCCGCTGCGGCGTCTGCCGGACGATCGAAGCCCGATCGCGCTAGCTAGCGCCGGGAGAGCCGATAGCGCGCGACGGCGGCGTTGTGCTCGGCCGCCGTGGTCGAGAACTGGTGGCGCCGGTCGTCGCGCTTGACGAAGTAGAGATAGGGCACCGGCGCGGGGTCGAGCACGGCCTCGATGGAGGCCAGCCCGGGGCTGGCGATGGGGCCGGGCGGCAAGCCCCGGTGCGTGTACGTGTTGTAGGGACTGTCGCTGGCGAGGTCGGCGCGCGTGAGCGTGTGGCGGTCCTTGCCGACGGCGTATTGCACGGTCGGATCCGCCTGCAGGGGCATGTCCAGCCGTAGCCGGTTCCAGAACACCGCGGCGATGGTCGGGCGCTCCTGCGGATCGATGGCCTCGCGCTCGACGATGGAGGCGAGCGTCAGGAGCTGGTGCACGCCGAGCCCCCGCGCCTTGGCGCGGGCCACCAGCTCGGGCGTCAGCTTGCTGCGCAGCCGCTGGACCATCCGCGTGAGCATCTCGTCCGGTGACATCCCCCGCACGAACTGGTAGGTATCGGGAAACAGGTAGCCCTCCAGCGTCGGCCCCTCGACCCCGAGCGTGTGCCGCAGCCGCTCGTCGGCCGCCGCTTGCAGGATGTCGGTGGCGCTCGCCAGCCGCTCGGCCTCGAGCGCGCGCGCCAGCTCGCCGAGCGTCGCGCCCTCGGGCTGCAGGATCATGTGCTGGCGCACCCGCCCGCTCTCCAGCAGCTCGAGCACGTCGAGCGTGGAAGCGTCGCGCGGCACCTCGTACTCGCCGGCCTTGAGGCGGCGCAGGGAGCCGCGGGCGACGGCCAGGCCTACGAGGGCCACGCGACTGCGCACGATGCCGGCCTCCGCCAGGCGGTCGGCGATGCCACGCAAGCCTTCGTGCGGGGGGATCTCGACGACCAGCGGGCCGGCCTGCACCGCCGGCGCCGGCGTCAGCACGAGCCAGGCGGCGCTGCCGGCGAGCGTTAGGAGCAGCACGAGCAGGAGCAGACCGCGCAGGCGCATGCTCTCTTGATATCACGCAACCGCTTGAAATCCTGATATACTGTCTGACCTGGGGTTACTGGCCTCGAATCTCGTACTCAGCCCATGGGCTCTTTGAAGGGGGTCTCATGCTGGAGCTTCAGCTCCCTGCGCGTCACGACTGGATCACCTCCGACCGCACGTACGGCAAGCTGGCCATCGAGCAGTTCGAGCCCGGCTTCGCCCTGACGGTCGGGATCGCCTATCGCCGCGTGCTCCTGTCGGCGATTCACGGCGCGGCGCCGACGTGGATCAAGATCGAGAACGTCCTGCACGAGTTCTCGCACCTGCCGGGCGTGACCGAGGACACGCTCGACATCATCATGAACCTGCGCAAGGTCGTGTTCGCGCTGCACGTGAACCGGCCCAAGATCCTCCGCCTCAAGGCCCAGGGCGCCGGCCAGGTCAAGGCCTCCGACTTCGAGCCCGACGCCGACGTCGAGATCCTCACCCCCGACGTCCCGCTGGCCACGCTGGACAAGGACGGCGTGCTGGAGATGGAGGTCTGCGTCGAGCGCGGCCGCGGCTACGTGTCGGCCGAGAAGCGAGAGCCGGAGGCGCTGCCGATCAACGCGATCCTGCTCGACGCCGACTTCTCGCCGGTGGAGCGCGTGAACTTCAAGGTCGATCCGATCGGCACCGCCCCGGCCGGCGAGGAGCCGCCGGAGCGGCTGACCGTCGAGGTGTGGACGGACGGCAGCGTGACCCCGGCCGTCGCCGTCGGCGAGGCCTCGCGCATCCTGCAGGACCACTTCAACCTGCTGACCGACTTCCCGGAGACGACGCCCGAGGAGGAGGAGAGCGGCCGCGACGAGACGCACCCGCGCACCGAGCTCAACGACAACCTCTTCCGCAACGTGGACGAGCTCGAGCTGTCGGTCCGCGCCTCCAACTGCTTAAAGACCGCCAACATCCGCACGATCGCCGACCTCGTGCAGAAGACCGAGGCCGAGCTGCTCAAGACCAAGAACTTCGGCAAGAAGTCGCTGAACGAGATCAAGACGATCCTCGGCGAGATGGGCCTGTCGCTCGGCATGAAGCTCGACCCCGAGGAGCTGGAGCGCCTGCGCTCGCAGTACGAGCGCGCCTACGAGACGTGATCCACATCGGGAGCCGCGCTGTGCTGCTCCCGATTGATTGAACATCGGGGGAGCGCTGCGCCGCTCCCCCGATACCCCCCATCGCCTCGACCGCGCCTGATCCTGCCTTCGCGTTTCTTCCACTTCGTCGAATGAATCGTGCGCCGGCAACGCCGCCACCCGAACGGCGACGTGCGAGAACCGTCCCTTCTGCTGGCGGTCAGGGCGCGCGGGCGGCCGGCGGGGCGGGGGCCTGCCAGGATTCCGTTGGCTTCGATCGGCTAACGCCTCACGCCGGACTTCGCCAAACCGAGGCAGGCGCACCGCTCAGATCAACGCGGAATCCAGGCAGGTCCCCGCCCCGCCGGCCGCCCGTGCGCCCGTGACCAGCTAGCGGGAGAGGCGGCTCTTGATGCGGGCGATGGCTTCCTCGGTCTGGGCGCGCGAGCCGAAGGCGGTGAGCCGGAAGTAGCCCTCGCCGGCGGGGCCGAAGCCGGAGCCCGGCGTGCCGACGACGTGGGCCTCGCCGAGGAGCTTGTCGAAGAACTGCCACGAGGTCACCCCGGCCGGCGTCCTCAGCCAGATGTAGGGCGCGTTCTCGCCGCCGTAGACGGTGAGCCCGGCCGCCTGCAGGCCGGTGCGGATGATGCGCGCGTTCTCCATGTAGAAGTCCACGAGCGCCTTGACCTGGGCCTGGCCCTCCTCGGTGTACACGGCGGCGGCGCCCTTCTGGATGATGTAGGGCACGCTGTTGAACTTCGTGGACTGCCGCCGGAACCACAGCGCGTTGAGGCCGACCCGCTCGCCGGCGGCGGTGCGGCCGGTGACCTCCTTGGGCACGACGGTGAACGCGCAGCGGGTGCCGGTAAACCCCGCGCTCTTGGAGAACGAGCGGAACTCGATGGCGCACTCGCGCGCGCCCTCGACCTCGTAGATTGAGTGCGGGATGGCGGGGTCGCGGATGTAGGCCTCGTAGGCGGCGTCGTAGAGCAGCACGGCGCCGCTCTGGCGCGCCCAGTCCACCCACTTCTTGAGCTGCGCCTTCGTCAGCACGGCGCCGGTGGGGTTGTTGGGGAAGCAGAGGTAGACCATGTCCACCGGGCGCGGGGGCAGCGGCGGCTCGAAGTGGTTGTCGGCGGTGCAGGGCAGGTAGACCACGCCGGCGTAGCGGCCGTCCTCGTCGGCGGAACCGGTGCGGCCAGCCATCACGTTGCTGTCCATGTACACCGGGTAGACCGGATCGGTGAGCGCCACGGTGGCGTCGGCAGCGAAGATCTCCTGGATGTTCCCGCTGTCGCTCTTGCTGCCGTCGCTGACGATGATCTCCTCGGGCGCGATCGTCACGCCGCGGCTGCCGTAGTCGTGTTTGGCGATCAGCGAGATCAGGAAGGCGTAGCCCGGCTCGGGGCCGTAGCCGCGGAACGACTCCGGCCGCGCCATCTCGTCCACCGCCTCGTGCAGCGCCTTGATGACCGCGGGCGGCAGCGGCTGGGTGACGTCGCCGATGCCCAGCCGGATGATCTTCGCGTCGGGATGCGCGGCCTGGAACTCGCGCAGCCGCCGCGCGATCTCGCTGAACAGGTAGCTCGACTTCAGCTTGAGGTAGTGCTCGTTGATCTTCGCCATAGGAAGCGGATTCTAGCAGATCACCGCGGGGTCGAGGCAGTAGCGGCGGCCGGCGCGCGACGTCCAGCGCGTGACGTCGAGCGTGCGGCCGTCGGTCTCCAGCAGCACGGCGCCGTCGCGGTCCGTGCGATAGACGTCGGCGCCGGCCGCGGCGAGCCGCGCGAGCACGCCGGCGTCGGGATGGCCGTAGGCGTTGCGCGCGCCGACGGAGATCACGGCGATGGCCGGCCGCACCGCGGCCAGCAGCGCGGGCCCGCTCGACGTGCGCGAGCCGTGGTGCGGCACCTTCAGCACCGTGGCGCCGAGCGGCCGCGCCGAGTCCACCAGCGCCTGCTCGCCGGCGTCCTCGACGTCGGAGGCCAGCAGGAACGAGGCGGCGCCGAAGTCCACGCGCAGCACGCGCGCGGCGTCGTTGCGGCCCAGCGCCGCGCTCGGTAACGGCGTGATCACGAGGCCGCCGAGCTCGAGGGGGCCGGCCGCCGTCGAGCCGTCCCAGGCGCTGCGCACGGTGAACAGCTCGCGGATGGCGGCCATGCCGCCGGCGTGGTCGGCGTCGGGATGCGTGACGACGGCCGCGGCCAGCCGAAGGATGCCGCGATTCCACAGGAACGGCGCCACGACGCGCTCGCCGGCGTCCAGGCGATAGGCGCCGCCGGCGCCCGCGTCCACGAGCACCGTGCGGCCGTCGGGCGCCTCGACAACGATCGCATCGCCCTGGCCGACGTCCAGCACGCT
>DASSLH010000364.1:0-2378 GCA_035689625.1 Candidatus Methylomirabilota bacterium
CAAGGGTGCGGCGATCGGCGGCGTGCTCGGCGTCGGCGGCGGCACCCTCTACGGCCTCAACGAGAACCGCAAGCACGACGAGACGTACCGCGCCGCCTACGCGAGCTGCATGCGCGCGCGTGGCTACTCCGGCTAGGAAGCGGACATGAAGATCGTGGCCACGAGCCTCGTGCTCGCCTGGCTGTGGACGCTCGTCCCCGTGCTGCTGGGCCTGTGCGGCGCGCGCTCGCGCCGTCACCGGCCGGCCGCCGCCGCCGAGCCCTGGGTCTGGGACGCGCTCGATCGCGGCGCGCTGGGACAGGACCCCGCGCTGCCCGCCTCGCATCCGCTGACGCGCCTCGGCCGGCCGACGGCGCCGTCGGCCGGCTGAGCCGGCGCGCTCACGCTGGTACCATGAAGACAGGGCCCGGCCGGGCCGGGAGGTTCCTCATGAAGCGCATCGCACTCGTGCTCAGCGTCGTGGCGCTGCTGTCGCCGGCGTGGCCGGCGGGCGCCGCCGACGAGACGAAGGTGAAGGCCGCGACCCAGGAGGTCGAGACCGGCGCCAAGAAGATCGGTCAGGGCAAGGTCGGCGACGGTGTCGAGGAGACGGCCAAGGGCATCGGCAACACGGTCGTCGAGGGCGCCAAGTACACCGGCGCCAAGCTCAAGGAATCGGGCAAGGCCGCCGAGCCGCAGGCCAAGAGCACCTGGCAGAACCTCAAGGAGTCCGCCAACTCCTTCGGCGGGTCGGTCAAGAGCTTCTTCACGCGCCTCTTCTCCAACTAGGCTCCTTCAGTAGATCAACGACGCGGCCCGCCGGCGCTTCCAGCCGGCGAGGTCGCGTTGCCACGTTGCTTCCAGGGCGCGCAGCGGGGTGCCGCGCGTGAGTGCCCGACGGATCGTGTCGGTGCCGAGCAGGATGTCGATCGGCAGCCGCCGGCGCTCGAACTCGTAGGGCGGCCGCCGCCAGCGGAAGGCGCGCGGCGCCAGCCGGCGCGCGACGGCGATGATCGCCAGGCCGCTGAGAAACGGCCGGAACCGCGCGCGGTCCGTCACGTGGATCTGCACGCCGCCACAGAGGCGCCCCGCCCACTTGTGGAACGTCGGCCGGAAGCGCGCGGGGCGGAAGGCCACGCCGGGCAGGCGCTCCGCGGCCAGCGCGGCGGCGAAGGCGTGGGCGTCGAGCCACGGCGCGCCGACCCACTCGAACGGCCGCGTGGTGCCGCGTCCCTCCGAGAGGTTCGTGCCCTCGATCAGGCAGCCGCCGGGGTAGACGCGCGCGGTGTCGGGGGTCGGCATGTTCGGCGAGGGCGCCACCCACGTCAAACCCGTGTCCTCCCACAGCATCGGGCGCCGCCAGCCGCGCATGGCGACGACGTCGAGCGCGCAGCCGAGCCCGTGCCGCGCGTTGAGGTAGCGCGCGACCTCGCCCAGCGTCAGTCCCGGCCGCGCCGGCAGCGGAACGAGCCCCACGAACGACGCGAACGCGGGGTCCGGCACGTTGCCCTCGACGAGCTCGCCGCCGAGAGGATTGGGACGATCGAGCACCAGCACGCGCACGCCGGCGCGCGCGCACGCGCGCATCGCGAGCGCCATCGTCCACTGGAACGTGTAGTAGCGGCTGCCGACGTCCTGCAGATCGATGACGAGCACGTCGAGGCCGCGCAGCATCGCCGGCGTCGGCTGCCGCCGGGTGCCGTAGAGGCTTCTCACGCGCAGGCCGGTGACGGGGTCGCGCGCGCTGGCGATGGTCGCGTGGTCCTGGGCGGCGCCCCACAGCCCGTGCTCGGGCGCGAACAGCGCGCGCAGCCGCGCGCTGCGCACGTCGCCCAGCAGCGTGACCGCGTGCTCGAGCCGCGCGTCCACCGAGGACTGGTGGGCCAGCAGGCCGAGGCGTCGGCCGCGCAGCAGTCCACGCCGCTCGTGGACGAGGACGTCGAGGCCGGACCGGACGCTCGGCACCGCGGCCGAGTGTAGCGCAGCCGGTGCTACCATGCGCGCCATGCCGTCGCGCGTGCGCTACGAGCGGCTGGCGACCGAGCGCGTGAATCCGCGCAGCCGCGACCTCGACCGGCTGAGCGCGCGCGCGATCGCCACGCTGATGAATCGCGAGGACCGCCGCGCGGTGGCCGCGGTGGGGCGGGTGGCGACGGCGATCGGCGCCGGCGTCGAGGTGATCGTGCGCGCGCTGCGGCGCGGGGGCCGCCTGTTCTTCGTCGGTGCCGGCACCAGCGGCCGCCTGGGCGTGCTCGAGGCCGCCGAGTGCCCGCCGACGTTCGGGACGCCGCCCACGCTGGTGCAGGCGATCATGGCCGGCGGCCGCGGCTCGGTGTTCCGCTCGCGCGAGGGCGCCGAGGACGACGCCCGGGCGGCGGCGCGCGCCGTGCGCGCGCGCG
>DASSLH010000365.1:0-2283 GCA_035689625.1 Candidatus Methylomirabilota bacterium
CAGATTCGTCGCCTCGGCGGCCGGCGTGCCCAGGCGCGCGCGCAGCGCGACCGCGTACAGGCCGGCGCCCGCGATGAGGACCACGGCCAGCAGCGCCGACCACGTCTGCCAGCCGATGCCCGGCGCCGGCGCCACCTCGACCGGAAAGCCGAGCACGAGCGCCGGGTGGAAGTGCCGCGCCTGCAGCGCGGTGATCGCGACGCGCACCTGGGTCACGCCGCTGCGCGACGCCGTCAGCGAGGCGGTGTAGCTGCCGGCCCACGTCACCTCGCCGGCGGGCACGAGGTCACCGTCCTCGCCGACGCCGAGGCTCACCGTGCCGCCGCTGACGGGCTCGTCGGTGGCGGCCGACGAGATGCGCGCCACGACGGCGCTCGACCGGCCGGCCGCCAGCGGGGCCGGATCGCCGAGCAGCTCGACGTGGAAGCCCTCGATGGTGAGCGTGCCGACGCCGCTGAGCGCCATCGGCCCGGCGTGGCCCATGTGAGCGTCGCCTTCGCCGTGGGCGTCCGCGACGGTGGGGGCGGTCAGCGCCAGCAGCGCGGCTGCCAGCAGCGCAACGATCATCGACCGTACTTCCGATCCACCGCTTTCCGGATGTCGGCCAGCTTCATTCCCTGCCGCACCATGCGAGACGCGTCCAGCGCCTCGTCCATGCAGACGTCTCACGTCGCGGCGTGGCCGTCCGTGTAGCAGGACAGCAGGCTCGTGTGCCCCACGTGCTTGTCGCACTCGCAGTAGCAATACAGGCCGTCGAGCACGTCCGGGATGTCGCGGGCCACCTGGTGCGCAACGGCGGCCTTGCCGACGAAGCGCGCGGGATCGAGCGTGGGCCGCGTCTCCCGGCGGGCCGCCGCGGCGACGCCGCCGCTGATCGGCACCAGCGCGGCCGTCGCCAGGCCGAGCAGGAACAGACGGCGCGACGGCGCGGCGACGTGACGCTTGTCATTCATCGCACGTTGTCCTCCCGAGTTGAGGTCACCGCGCATGGCGCAAGGGCCGTGCCACGGAGATCCCCGGCTAACCAGGCGAAAGCACTAAGCCTTCTGGGCTACGCTGGAGGCGTCGGGCGGGGCGGCACCGCCGCCGTGTGGCGCAAACGCCTCACCGGCGTGGGGCGCGTCCGGGGCTATTTCGATTTGGCGAGTGAGCCGAGATACGAGGTGATGTCGGCCAGCTCCTGGCCGGTCAGCTGCGGCAGCGGCACGCTGGTCTTCTCCGACTTGGCCTCCATGAGGCCGGCGTGATTCCACATCGCGGCGATCACGCTCGCGGGTGTGCCGACCACGGTGGATTTCGCGAAGTCGGCGGCGGCGGTGCCGCCCTGCCCTCGCACGGAGTGGCAGCTCGTGCAGCCGCGCTCGCGCACGAGCTTGGCGCCGCGCCCGACGTGGCCGCGCTGCTCGAAGTAGTGCGCGGTGTAGAGGTAGGCAAGGATGTCGGCCATCTCCTGGCCGCCGAGCTGCGGCACCTCGATGCCGCGCTCCTTCATCTTCGCCCACATCGCCGGGCCGTGATTCCACATGCGGGCGGCGAACGCGGTGAGGCTCAGGTGATGGCCGGAGCGGCCGAGGTCGGGGCCGACCGACGGTCCCTTGCCGCCGACGGCGTGGCAGGCGGCGCACTTGCGCTCGGCGAAGATCTGCTGGCCGCGCTCCGGCGTGCCCGGCACGACCTGCGCGGTGTCGCCGCCGGGATCGGAGGCCGCCGACACGACATAGGCGATGAGATCAAGCATTTCCTTGTCGCGCAGCGTCGGCCGCGGGATGCCCCTGGCCTGCATCACCTCGGCCATCTTCGGGCCGTGGTTCCACATCGCGGCGGCGACCAGCACCGGCGAGTTCGCGCGCTTGAGCACGTCGAGGGGGGGCCCGACCTGGCCGCCCTGGCCGCCCACCGCGTGGCACTGCGCGCAGCCCTTGGCGGTGAACACGCGCGCGCCGAGCCGCGCGTCACCGCCGGCGTCGAAGTACTGCGCGGTGAACACGAACGCGATGAGGTCATTCATCTCGCGGGCGGTGAGCTTGGGGCGCTCGATGCCGGCCGCGCGCATCTGCTCGCCCATGCGCGGGAGATGATTCCAGAGGGCGGCGCCCACGTCGAAGAAGCTGCGCTCGCTGGTGACGCGGCCGAGATCGGGGCCGACGACGGGCCCGCTGCCGCGCAGCGCGTGGCAGCGCCCGCAGCCCTTGCTGGTGAACACGTCCCAGCCGGCGAGCATGCGCCAGTCGGGCGCGAAGGGTTGCGCCGGCGTCGGCGCGCTCGGTGTCTGAGCCATCGGCG
>DASSLH010000366.1:0-5414 GCA_035689625.1 Candidatus Methylomirabilota bacterium
GTAGTGGTGCGCGCTCCGGCCGCGGACCCAGCGCAGGTACCAGTCGTTGGTCGCGCCGGTCGCGAGCGCGTTGAGCGCGGCCGAGAACGAGCCCATGGCAGTGGCGAAGATCCCGGCCAGCACGAGGCCGCGGATGCCGACGGGCATCACGTTGAGGATGTAGGAGCCGAAGACGTCGGCGGTCGCGGCCGGCCGGTAGGTCGAATCTTGTTGGTAGTAGACGAAGAGCAGGATGCCGATGAACACGAAGGCGCCGGCGACAGGCAGGTCCATGAACGCGGCGGTGATGAGGCTGCGCCGCGCCTTCAGGTGCGTCTCGGCCGTCAGCATGCGCTGCACCATGTCCTGGTCGGTGCCGAAGGCCGCCATGTTGCCGAGCGTGGCGCCGATGAGCGCGGAGAACAGCGTGTAGTCGCTGGCCAGGATCAGCTTGACGTACTCCCAGGCGCCCATCGCCGTCAGGTGATGGCGCTGCCGCCAGGCGGCGACCACGTCGGCCTCGAAGCCGTGCAGGAAGTAGCCCTCGTGCGTCGTCAGCTGGGGCACCGCGCTCACGACGGCGCCGAGGCCGCCGACGTGGACGAGCAGCGTGGCGATCGCCACCAGCGCGCCGCCGAACATCAGGCCGGCCTGGATGACGTCGGTCCAGATCACCGCCTTGATGCCGCCGATGGCGGTGTACAGGCACGTGACGATCGTGAGCACGACGATGGCGACGAGGTACGGTCCCGCGCTCGTCACCGCCTGCTGGCTGAACTCCACGCGGCCGCCGGAGACGAACATCCGCCAGGCCAGCACCATGACCAGCGAGGGGATGAACAGCCGCGTGCCGGAGGCCAGCGTGCGCATGAAGAGGAAGAGCGCGGAGACGTAGGCTTTGCTCGCCGGGCCGAAGCGCACGCCGAGGTAGTCGTAGACCGTGTAGACGCGGTACGTGTAGTACGGCTTGAGGAAGACGTGGCCGACGATGATGCGGCCGATGATGAGCCCGACCACCAGCTGCACGTAGGCGAAGCTCCGGCCGGTGTAGCCCTCGCCGGGCACGCCGAGGAACGTCGCCGCGCTGGTCTCGGCGGCGATGATCGAGGCCATCACGGCCCACCACGGCACCCGGCGCCCGCCCAGCGCGAAGTCGCTGAGGCTCTGCTCGCGCCGGCCCATGTAGAGGCCGATGGCGGTGATGACGACGAAGTAGACGACGACGAGGGCCGCGTCGAGCAGCAGCCCGGCGTCACGCACCCTTGCGCACCTGCACCCCCGCCCACTTCTCGTAGAGGGCGATGACGCCGGCCATGTCGAGATCGCCGAAGCCCTCGGCGGCCGCGGTGTCGTAGGCCTGGCGCACGGCCGAGGTCACCGGCATCGGCAGGCCGAGCGCGGCGGCCAGCCCCAGGCCCAGCGCCACGTCCTTGCGCGAGAGCGCGATGCCGAAGTACGGCGTGAAATCGCCGGCCAGCACGTTGGGGAAGCGCTTGAGGAAATGGTGCGAGCGCCCGCCGCTGGTCGAGAGGATGTCGAACAGCTTCTGCGGCTCGAGCCCGGCCCGCACGCCCAGCACCATCGCCTCGGCGGCGACGACGACGTTGCCGACCGACATGACGTTGTTGACGATCTTGATGACCTGGCCGGAGCCGAGCGGCCCGATGTGATTGAGGTCGCTGCCCAGCACGCTCAGCACCGGGCGCGCGCGCTCCAGCACCGCCGCCTCGCCGCCGATGAGGAAGATCAGCTTGCCGTTGCCCGCCTCGGCGGGGCCGCCGCTCACCGGCGCGTCGAGGCAGTCGACGCCGCGCGCCTTGGCCGCCCCCGCCACGTCCTTCCAGGTCTCGGGATCGGTCGTGCTGACGTCCACGAAGATCATGCCGCTGCGCGCGCCGGCCAGGGCGCCATCCTCGCCGAGGTAGGCGCGGCGCACGGTGGCGACGTCGGGCAGGCTGGAGAGCACGACGTCGGCGGCCTCGGCCGCGCGGGCCGGCGAGGTCGCGAGCGCGACGCCGGCGGCCTTCGCCTGCTCGGCGCGCCGGCCGTTCGGCTCGTAGCCGGTCACCGCGTGGCCGGCGGCGGCCAGCCGGCGCGCCATCGGCCCGCCCATCGTGCCCATGCCCAGGAAGCCGATCCTCGTCTTGCTCGCCATGCCCGCGTCCTCCGTGTCAGAGTTTCATGTGCGGATCGAGCCAGTCGCGCAGCGCGTTGCCCATGAGGTTGATCGCCAGCGTCGTCACGAAGATCGCCAGCCCGGGGAACGCCGCGATCCACCACGAGTTCAGCATGTACACGCGCCCCTCGCCCAGCATGTTGCCCCACGCCGGCGTCGGCGGCTGCACGCCGAGGCCGAGGAACGAGAGGAACGACTCGAGAATGATGACGCGCGCCACCTGCAGCGTGGCGATGACGACGATGACGGAGACCAGGTTGGGCAGGATCTGCCGGAAGATCACGCGCAGGTGGCTCATGCCCAGCGCGCGACCGGCGACGACGAAGTCGCGCTCGCGCATGGACAGCGTCTCCGCCCGGATGACGCGCGCGTAGAGCGGCCAGTCGGCGATGCCCAGCACGATGATCATGTTCACCAGGCTCGGCCCCAGCACGGCGATGACCGCCAGCGCGAGCAGCACGAACGGGAACGTCAGCATGACGTTGACGAGCGTCATGATCGTCCAGTCCACGCGCGGGCCGAAGTAGCCGGCGGCCAGGCCGAGCAGCACGCCGATGCTGGAGGAGATCAGCACGGCGGTGACGCCGACGAGCAGCGAGACGCGCCCGCCGTAGATCACGCGGGCGAGCAGGTCGCGGCCGATCTGGTCGGTGCCGAGCGGGTGCGCGCGGGCGCCGCCCTCCATCCAGGCCGGCGGGCCCAGGCGGTGGCGGATGTCCACGCGGACGGGGTCGTGCGGCGACACCCAGGGCGCGGCGACGGCGCCGAGGACGATCAGCAGCATGACGGCGGCGGCGGCGAGCCCCCACTTGAGGCGCCAGAGCCGGCGCAGCGACAGCCGGGCGGGCCGCGGCGGCAGCGCGGCCGCCCGCTGCGCCTCGAGCGCGACCTCGCCGATCGCCATCAGCCGCCCACCCGGATGCGCGGATCGATGAAGCCGACCACCATGTCCACCAGGAAGTTGACCGTCACGATGATGAGCGCCAGCAGCACGACCGCGCACTGCACGACGGGGAAGTCCTGGTTGCGGATCGAGTCCACCGTCAGCGTGGCCACGCCCGGCCACGCGAACACGGTCTCGGTCACGATCGCGCCGCCCAGCAGCTGGCCGAACTGCAGGCCGAGCACCGTGATGACCGGGATGCAGGCGTTCCGGAACGCGTGCTTGACGACGACCATCCGCTCGGCCATGCCCTTGGCGCGCGCCGTGCGGATGTAGTCCATGCCGAGGACCTCGATGACGCCCGAGCGCACCAGCCGCATCGTGAGCGGCGCCAGGAACGCGCCCAGCGTGAAGGCCGGCATGAGGAAGTGCTGCCAGGTGCCGTAGCCGGAGGCGGGCAGGGCGCGCCATCGCACGGCGAACAGGATGATCAGCATGATGCCGAGCCAGAAGATCGGCATCGCCTGGCCGGCGACCGCCAGCCCGGTGCACAGGCTGTCGACGAACGAGTGCCGGCGCAGCGCGGCCAGGATCCCCAGCGGCAGCGCGATCAGCAGCCCGGCCACCAGCCCGGCCAGCGTGAGATAGATCGTCGGCGGCATGCGCTCGAGCACGAGGCGGAAGGCCGGCGTGTCCGTGTACCAGGACTTGCCGAAGTCGCCCTGCACGGCGTGGGTCGCGAACTTCCAGTACTGCACGTAGAGCGGGCGGTCCAGGCCGAGCAGCTTCTTGTAGCGCTCGTACTCCTCGTGGCCGGCGTTCTGGGGCAGCAGCAGGAGCACGGGGTCGCCGATGACGTGCAGGATCGCGAAGGCGAGGATCGAGATGCCGACGACGACGACCGCCAGCTGGAGCAGCTGTCGCAGCGCGTAGCGCTTCATGCGAGCGATCCGGGCGCGCCCCGCCCGCCGGGCCGGGGCGCGCCCGTCTTGGACCTACTTCTTTCGCGGCGTCACGAGGAACATCCGATCGACCTCGTCGGCCGGCGCCTGGTACTCGATGCGGTTGGAGATGCCCCACACGCCGCGCAGCCCCCACTTGAAGACGTAGGCGGCGTCGTCGTAGAGCATCCGCTGGGCCCGGGCGTAGATCTCCGTGCGCTTCTTGCTGTCCAGCGTCGAGCGGCCCTGGATGATCAGGTCGTCGAGCGCCTTGTTGCAGTAGTAGCTGTAGGTCTCGCCGCACTTGAAGATGTCGTAGAGGATCGCGTCGGCGTCGAAGACCGAGTAGTAGCCCCAGGAGAAGTCGAACATCGGCCCGCCCTTGTTCTCCTTGATGCGGGCCACCACGACCGTGTTGTCGCCGATGTAGTTCTGCTTGACGCGGAAGCCGACCTTCGTCAGATCGGCCACGATGGCCTCGTCGGTCTGGCGCAGCCCCGGCTCCACCGTCGGCGGCCCCTCGTTGAACACGATGTCCACGCCATTGGGATAGCCGGCCTCGGCCAGCAGCTTCTTGGCGGCGGCGACGTCCTGCTTGTAGGGCTTGAGGCTCGGGTCGAAGCCGAACGCCATCGGGTTGACGGCGGTCGCCACGCGGTCGCCGAGGCCGTTGAGCACGTGCTTGATGATGCCGTCCATGTCGGCGGCCAGGTTGGCGGCCTTGCGCACGCGCACGTCGGTGAACGGGTTGGGCCCGCTGCGGGCGGCCTGGTCGAGCTGCAGGAACGCCGTCCTCAGGATGGGCGAGCTGGCCGTGCGGGCGGTGCCCGACTTCTCGATGACGTCCATCTGGTCGGGCGGCACCGCCTTGATGAGGTCCACCCCGCCCGAGAGCAGCTCGGCGATCTGCGTGGCCTGCTCGGGGATGATGCGGATGCGCACGTACTTGAAGGCGGGCTTGGGGCCCCAGTAGTCGTCGTTGCGCACGAGCAGGTGCTCGTGCTTGCGGTCCCACTTCACCAGCTTGTAGGGCCCGGTGCCGATCGGGTGCTCCTGCATCCACTCCTGGCCCTTCTCCTTGATGACCTTCTCGGAGCTCATGACCAGCGCGGTCAGCCGCTCGACGAACAGCGGGTAGGGGCCGTCGGTGTGGAACTTGACCGTGGAGTCGTCCACGATCTCGACGCTCTTGATCTTGGCGTGGTTGCCGCGCGCGGTCATCTTGAGGTTGGGGTCGAGCACGCGCTCGAACGAGGCCTTGACGTCCTTGGCGCCGAACGGGCTGCCGTCGTGGAAGCGCACGCCCTTGCGCAGCTTGACCTCCCACGTCGTGTCGTTCAGCGGCTTCCAGGACAGGGCCAGGTTCGGAATCACGCGCCGTGTCTTGAGATCGCGCACGGCCAGGTGGTCGAACACCTGGTAGCCGAGGATGATC